>NZ_CP053071.1:2247500-2430673 GCF_025266855.1 Longinema margulisiae | reverse complement strand
AAGGACCTGAAAAACCAGAGGATCTTTCTCTGTTTCAGCAAAGAGGCGTTCTCTTGAGGCAAGATGATAGCCGAGTTTTTTTGCCTTTATAATTCAGGAAAGAAAAGGGTTGCCCCCTGGTTTCAGGAGGTGAGTTTTTCCCAGGCTTTTTTGAGGCTCTGGGAGAGGGTTTCTGGGGATATGCTTTTCCACTCGCAGATTTGTTTGGCAACCAGGGCAAGATCAGACAGCCGTGAGAGAGAAGAGAGGCCTGTTTTTAGGGTATAAAGAGGAATATCAGGGGCGTCTGTTTCGATGAGGATAGTTTCAAGGGGGATTTCTGTGATGAGTTTCTGGTAGCGGGACTGGTTCCATGGGCGAAGGATATGGCAGGCAAAGGAGACAAAGCCGCCGTAGGAGGCAATCTGCATGGCGATATCACGATTCTGTGAGTAGGCGTGGATAACAAAGCCCGGTATCTGGTTGATAGCCGGTTTCAACAAGGGAAGTAGTCTATGCCATGCCTTTCGGCAATGGATGTTGAGGGGTCTTCCTAATTCAATAGCCATGCGTATCTGGGTAGCAAAGATGGTTTCTTGGATGTCTTGAGAGGGTTTTTCAAAGTCAAGGCCGCATTCTCCTACAAAACATGTGTGGTTTTTCAGGTAGTCGAACAATTGGCTTTCCCAATCAAGGGGAAGGTTGTCTATATACCAGGGATGGACACCAAAGGCGGGGAAAAGGGCATTGTCCTGCAAAGAGAGAGAAAGCACTTTCTCCCAGTCTTCTGGTCCTGTAGAACAGACCACCCATCGAGAGATGGGTATTTCTTTTGCCTGCTGGAGTTGCTGGGGCAGATCGGTGATCCGTGAGTCATGAAGGTGACAGTGTGCATCCCACATCATGGGTATAGTGTAAGGGAAAGAAAAGGGTTTTTCAAAAAAGACAATGGCGACTAACTATACAAAAAAGGACCTTTGCTTTTCGCAAAGGTCCTGGATTTTTCGTACGAGAAAACCCTTCTACGCAGAAAGAAGTTCTTTGGCTTTGGCGAGGGCGTCATCGATGTCCTTGAAGAGATTTTCCTTTCCAATCTTGTCAGCAAGGCCGCTTCGGACAAGGATATCGAGTGGCTGAGCATGAACACCAGAGAGGATGAGACGGGTTTTTTCCTGTTTGCATTTTTTGTAGAGGTCTTCGAGGACGGCCAGTCCTGTAGCGTCAAGAGCGTAGACATGGCGCATGCGGAGAATAAGTACTTTTGGGGGTTTCTGGATATTGCGGATGCGGCTTTTGAAGGTTTCTGCAGCGCCGAAGAAAAGAGAGCCCTGGATTTCAAAAATTTCAATTCCTTTGGGAATATCCCGTGTGCCAATGGATTTGGGATCGGTGATTTCTTCTTCTTCTTCCATTTCTTCGGTGAGATGAGAGACCTGAGTGACGTTTGACATGCGATACATGAAAAGCAGAGCGGCAAGGACAATACCAACTTCAATAGCCACGGTGAGATCAATAAACACCGTGAGAAGGAAGGTGGTTAGAAGGATAGCGATGTCAGATTTGGTGGTTTTGAAGATAGAGGCAAAGACGTGGTATTCGCTCATATTGATAGCCACCTTCATAAGGACGGCCGCTAAAGAAGCTAAGGGAATGAGAGAGGCCCATTTTCCAAAAAACATCAGAATCAACAAAAGTGTTATGGCATGAATCATGCCAGCCACGGGAGTACGACCGCCGTTTTTGATATTGGTGGCTGTACGTGCAATGGCCCCTGTGGCAGGAATACCACCAAAGAGAGGAGAGGCGATATTGGCTACTCCCTGGGCAATGAGTTCCATATTGGAACGGTGACGGGTACCAAGCATACCATCAGCCACCACCGCCGAAAGCAGACTTTCGATACCGGCGAGAAGAGCGATGGTGAGGGCAGGAGAAAACATTTTCTGGACAATCTCCCAGGAGACGTGAGGGATCCTTGGGGCAGGAAGCATGTTGGGAACACTTCCATATCGTTGTCCGATCGTTTCGACAGGGAGATTGAAAATCTGCACAAGAATCGTGGAGACAAGAATAGCCACTAAAGATCCAGGAATCTTTCTGGAAACTTTTGGCCAGAGAATGATAATCAGAAATGAGACTCCGCCAATAACCACGGCCCAGGGATTGATGGTTCCTATACTGTGGAGGTAGGCTTCAATCTTTCCTACGAATTCAGCAGGCAGGTTTGGTATCGCAAGACCAAGAAAATCCTTGATCTGGGAAGTGAAGATAATCACGGCAATACCAGCCGTAAATCCGACGGTGACAGGATGGGGAATGAAACGAATCACCCTTCCCAGACCGAGCAGTCCCATGAGAATGAGAAGAAAACCGGCAATAAAGGTGGCCACAGCCAGCCCATCATAGCCATATTGCTGCATGATCCCGGCGACAATAACGACGAAAGCCCCGGTAGGGCCACCAATCTGGACACGGCTTCCCCCGAGAAAGGAGATGAGAAACCCTGCGACAATGGCCGTATAGAGCCCCTGTTCCGGTTTGACCCCGGAGGCAATCGCAAAGGCGATAGCAAGAGGGAGAGCAACAATACCCACAAGAACCCCGGCCGAAAGATCCTGCCAGAACATTTTGAGGGTGTATCCTTCTCTCATGACCGTAAAGAATTTTGGGGTAAGTTTGGGCATAGAGGTACTCCTGAGAAAAATTTTTTAGTATATTATGAAGCAAAAAGAGAAAAAAAACAAAAAAGAGACCCTTGCACGGGTATTTTCTTCCCTTGTTTGTTTCAGGGGCTACGCCCCTGAAACCCCGTTTTTTCCATTTACAAGGGCTTATTTGTCTTTTTTTGTTCAAAGGAATAGGTTTATTTATTACGTTAAGGAACATTTTTATACTATTTTTTGTTTTTTTACCACTTTTTTGAGACCTTCGCACATTCGTGCAAAGGTCTCAAAAAGGGGCTTTTGTATGGGGAAAGGTGGCTTTTCTCAAAGCCAAAAAAAACAAAGCCCCCTGCTAACAACGCAAGGGGCTGAACAATGGTCTTGAAACCAAGGGCTTCAGGTTTTCAAGGAAGAAGCCAAAGGTTTCCTTCAGCCAGTTCCCCGGCTCTCCCATGAGGATCAAGCTCTTTAGCTTTGAGCCACTCTGCTTTGGCTTTTGCATACTTTTTCAGTCTATAGTAGATCACTCCCCTGTCGTGGTAAGCGAGGGCGTAGCGGGGGTTTATTTTGATAGCTTTGTTGAAGTCTTTGAGGGCTTGTCTATATTGCTTGCGGTTGAGATACGCATTGCCGCGGCTATAGTAGGCATAAGCATAGTGAGGGCTTATTTTTATGGCCTGAGTGTAGTCCTGGATAGCGTTGTTCTCCTGGTCGAGGTCGTAATAGAGATCACCGCGATCAATGTAGGCCAAGGCAAATTGAGGGTCTTTTTCGATAGCCTTGGAATAGGCATCGAGGGCTTGAGGGGAGTTCTTTTCAAATGTCTTGTAGAAAAAACCGAGGGCTCTGTAGTCCCAGGCATTTTGTGGAGAGAGTCTCTGGATGTTGGTTCGACACAGAGCAAGAAGCGACTCATTGGTGAGGGCTCTTGCTACACGCATCTGTTCTACCCAGAGGGCAAGGGAATCAGGGAAACGTGCAAGGGCCTTCTCACATACGGTGAGGGCTTCTTGGTACTCTTCTCCTTCTTGCAGAGAAGTGGCGTGCATGATGGCGGCTTCAATTGGCCTGTCGTTCTCTGAAAAGGCCTGTGCAAAGGCTTCGATGGCGCTTGTGTAGTTCTGCTGGTAGAAAAAGCTCATTCCTCTGTCAAAGGGTTTTTGGGGTGTCTGACATGAGAGAAGCATACTCCACACCACACCTGCCATGAAAAAAGCAAAAAAGTTTCTTTTCATAGGTATCCCCCTTTTGCTTTTTTTATCGATTTTATCATACAGTTAAACAGGAAAAAAAGCAAACGAAGATTTTTTCGTGAGGAGATGGCTATTCCCTTGTTGTAGTTTCACATTCATCAAAAAGTTTTGCCCTCGCGGCGATAGACGGGTGCAGAATGGCGTTGTCCTCGTTGCATGCTACGCATGCGCCTCGGACGGACTATAGGCCGCTTTTGCGGACAAGAGAGAGACATCTTTTCTTTCTGGGTAAAGTCCTTCCTCCGTGGGTGACATTGCCTCGTCCTCTGGACTTCGGCAACCACAACTCGTCCTCCTGACTTCGGAAAAAAGCGCTCCCGCGCGGGGCAAAAGGGGCGTTGCCCCTTTTGAAAACCCCACCCCGCTCCTGCGGCGGTTTCTGTAGCCACCGACCTGTCTCCTGTGTTGCGGGCTGGAACAAAAAACTGTAGCGCTGCTCTCTTCTGTAGCCGTCCGGGGACAGCCCTCCATGTCTGACCCCGGGCTTCCTCGCCACCTCCTATGGCTCGGACATCGGCAGGAGAATGGAGCCCTCTCCCACCAGCCCACATGGCTTCTATTCCCACGGAGCTTCTATGACTGTGCACCGCAGGCAGGGGCGGGGGCTATGGCGATGTTTCAGCAAGAAAGAGACTTTCCAAGACCCCAGGGCCCAGGGGCTATGACCTTGTCTCAGCAAAGAACAATGGTTTATCTGAAACAGGGTAATAACCCTATCTTGTCGTTAGATTTTTTCAAGCCCGACTCTTTTTTCAATAGGTGCCAGAACAGAAAGCTTTTGTGTTGTTTCCCTCTTCATAAGAAATGAGACCCTTGCACGGGTGTTTTCTTCCCTTGTTTGGGTCAGGAGCTACGCCCCTGAAACCCCGCTTTTTCCATTTACAAGGGCTTATTTGTCTGTTTTTGTTCAAAGAAATAGTTTTATTTATTACGTTAAGGAACATTTTTATACTATTTTTTGTTTTTTACCGCTTTTTTGAGACCTTCGCACATTCGTGCAAAGGTCTCGAAATGTGAAAATAGGTATTCAGTTTCATATGTGGAACGACATTTGGAACGAAAAGACTTTCTCTTTTTTGCACAAAAAAGTTGATTTTTTGAGAAAAAGAGGGTATAGTAAAACAGAAAAAAAGGAGTAGCGTATGCGAAGGATGATTTGGAGTGGAGTACTTTTTGTTATAGCATGGGGTTTGTGTTTTGGGAGTGAAAGCAAAACGGTAGCGGTTCTTGATTTCAAGAATCTCAGTCAGCAAAGCGGGTATGACTTTCTCTCTTCGAGTTTAGCAGAGAGTTTTGTCACCGCATTTTCAAAAAACAAGGATATCAGGGTGGTGGAACGCCAACAACTCAAATCTCTCATTCAGGAACAGAAACTGGTGCTTACAGGGTTAGTGGAAACCGATGTCTCAAACTCTCTTCGGATAGGGGCACTTGTTTCGGCCCAGTATCTTCTTCTGGGGAGTTATACCGTGGTGAAAGACAGGGTAGAGGTCAACGCCCGATTGGTGGAGGTTTCCTCTGGTGTCATAATCTTAGCAGAGAAAAGAGAAGCCCCGTTGGGGGATGCGCTTTTTGCCTCTGTTCAGGAAATGGCTGAAAAAATGAGTTTGGGGATCACAGGAAGTGAAGTGGGATATCTTTCTCTTGAGACTTCGCCCTCGGGAGCAGAGGTGAGAGTAGGGGATGAGATTTTGGGTTATACCCCTATCGCCAAAAGGATGATGAAGCCGGGCACCTATGACCTCACCATAACGCTCAAAAATTATGAGGTGTATCGAAAAACCGTGACCATTAAAGCCAAAGAAACGACCAAGGTCTCCGTGACTTTAACAAAACAGACGGGTGAGGTGAGACCTTTCCGAACAACGATTGGGCTTCATTTTCTTCCTCTGCTTTCGCGAGATCCCTATCAACCGTTTTTCAATATAGGGATAGTCGAATACCTCAACAAGGGTTTTATTGTGGGGGTGGAGTATGGAGGAAATCTCATCACCCACAAATATAGTACCAATCTTCCCGGCGGCAAAACCTTTGAAGAAACCCAGTTTCTTTACTATCACCGGCTGGATCTTGTGGTGAAGTATGCCTTTTTCTATCAGAGTCGTTATGTTTCCCCTTATCTTGGAGCGGGCGCTGGTATTGTCTTCCCTGGGGATCGGGATACCTCGTGGGATGATGTTCGTTTCTATGCCAAAGGGGTAGGAGGACTCACCCTCTTTCCCACAGGTCAGGTGTCGCCCTTTATCGAGATGACCTATTATACGACAAGCCCTTCGGATGTGGTTCTGCGTTATCGGGTGGTGAATCTCTTTGGAGACTATAATATCGCTGAAAAAACCGTGGTGATGCAAAACCTTTTCATAGGTGTTGGTCTCCAGTTTGCTTATTAAGGAGGATGGCTATGAAGCAAAATATATTTTTTGTTATATTGACCATGATCCTGATAGCAGGGTGTTCTTCTCTCTCTCAGGAAAACCCTCTTTTTGAGGGAACAAGGCTTATCGTGGTTACCTCTCCGAAAACCACCGCAACATCTACTCCTACCTTTGTCTGGAATTCTCCAGAGGGGATTTACTACCAAGTGGTGGGGGTGTTTACCAATCATCTCAAGATTGAGGGAAAAAAGATTGTGAATACCCAGGACTGTATTGCCATGTGGACAAGCGGGATGAGTGGGCAGGCGGGCAATGTGGAGTATAGCAACTTCAAGGACTATCCAGCCTTGCAAAATGCGGCCCCGTCATTGGTTTCTGGAAAGACCTATTACTGGGCGGTATGGGCTTACAATAGCGATATGGAAGTGACACACTCCAGTGCCGAGATTTCATTCACGGTCCAGTAGGAAAATGGTGGCTGGTAGAAGAGGTTCTACCGGCTTTTTTTATTTTTTCCTGAGCAGAGCCAACATCTCTATATGATGGGTCTGTGGGAACATATCCACCATCCAAAGTTGATCAATATGATACATATCAGAGAGAGAACGAATATCACGTGCCATGGTGGCTGGTTTACATGAAGAGTAGATGATTTTCTCTGGTTGCATTTGGCGGAGAACCTCAATCACATGGGGATCCATACCTTTTCGCGGAGGATCAATAATCATAACATCAGCATAGCCGAGTTTTTCAAGGGTGTCATCGACTGAAGCCTGGATGAATTCAATCTTGCTCTGGATACCGTTGATATGAAGGTTGTGCCAGGCATCCTCTACAGAGGCTTTCTGTACCTCTACCCCAATGGTTTCCTTGGCAAATTCTCCCACAAAGAGGGTGATGAGTCCTATCCCACAGTAGAGGTCAAAGATACGTTCGTGTTTGTCTTCGGCAAGGAAGCTAATGATTTTCTCAAGCCAGAGGGGAATAACATACGTATTGACCTGAAAGAAACTATCCTTGGAGATTTTGAATTTGAACTCCTTGCCGGCGGCTTTGACCACCTCGTAGACAGGTTTATCCTCATAGTAAGGGGAACGCACCCAGTGGACGACAGTTTCCCCGGGAACGGTCGTACGTACCTTGAAATTGTGGGGAGGAAATGGGTCCTGATGGCGGAGCTTGGAGAGAGCCTCATTGATACCGGGCATGGCCAACATACATTTTTCGATATCTACAATGAACTTGGTATCCTTTCTGAAAAAGCCGATGAGCCGTTTTCGTTCATTGACCTTGAAGGTCTCCGTATTGCGGTAGTAAAAAGGTTCAGGACTTTCAATAATGCCTGTGAGTTCAAGATTCTGGAATTTGCCCACGCGGGCAAAGGTTTCAAGCACAAGATTCTTTTTCACCTCAAGCTGGGTTTTATAATCAAGCATCTGATAATCACATCCACCGCAGAAGGCAAAATAGGGGCAGGGAGGGTTTTGTCTCTGGGGTGAGGTTTCAAGCCATTCGAGGGGGTCGGCCATAGCATAATCTTTGGTTTCCCTGTAAATCTTGGCCCGTATTCGTTCACCGGGGAGGACGTAGCGGGCGAAGACGATTTTTCCTTCGTTATTCCCTTCTTCGTAGGCAATACACATCCCTTCTCCAGCATAGCGATCTACCCTGAGAATAACTTCTCTGTCGGCAATCTTTGTCTTGCGGGGGTTAATGTCTTCAACGAATGGTACTGGTTTCACGGTTCTTTCTCCCTTTGATTTTTTTGTTTCGTTTTGGTTGGATTTTGATTCTCACAATGCGAGTAGCCGTAGCATGTTCTATTTCAAAGGCGAAATGAGTGTCTTCATAGCTGTCCCCTGCGGTTGGAATACGCCCGAAAACGGTGAGAAGATAACCAGCGATGGTTTCAAAGTCCTGTTTTTCTATTTTTGTTCCTACTATGTCATTGACATCATCAATATTGGCCATTCCGTTCACGTGCCAGACACCATTCTCATAGTGGAACATTTCTTCCCGGCTGTCAATCCAGTTTCCCACAATCTCTCCAATGATATCATGATTGGTGACAGCCCCGACCACACCACCATATTCATCCACAATAAAAAGCATCTGAACACTATGCCTTTGCATTTCCAAGAGAGCCTGGGTGATGGAAACGGTATCCGGGATAAAGATGGCTTTTTTTATGTATTTTTTTACTGGGTCTTCACTTGGCTTGTTGAGAATATCCTTGTGGTCGAGGTACCCGACCATGTTATCAACACGCATTTTGAACACAGGAATACGGGTATGTTTGGTGGTTATCATGAGGGCGGCGGCTAATTGAACGCTATCGTTTTCTTCGACGCAACTCATACGAATGAGAGGAACCATGATTTCTTTTACTTTCACATTTTTGAAATTGACGACGCTTTCGATAAAGTCTTTTTCACTCTTTCGCAGTTCCCCACTCTGTTCTGCCATATGGATAAGGGATTCAAACTCATCCCGGCTGAAGATTTCTCTTTTTCGGCGAATACCCACCATCCAGAGAAGGGTGGTGATAATCCTGTGAAAAAGAAATTGGACAGGCAAAAGAAGAAGAAATGCCACAAAGATGAGCCAGCCAAAGAGTTTTAGATAAAGGGTGTAGAGTTCTTTGGCCACTATTTTTGGCAGAATTTCCCCGAAGAAGAGAAGAAGAGGTGTCAAAACACCCATCGTGAGGAGAGAAATCACAAAAGGATCCTGCCACCACCTGCTAAAAAGATGGGTAAACAGGACAGCCAAAAGGACATTGACAAGGTTATTTCCAACAAGAAGGCTCCCGATCACACTATCTAAATGTTTGAGAAGGAAAAAGAGAAGCCGTTCATGTTTGGCGTTATTCTCGAGTTTGGCATAGAGCTTGAGTCGATTCATAGAAAGAAGGGCTGTCTCACTTCCACTGAAAAAGGCAGAGAGGAGAAAAAGAAGTACAATGGCCCATATCATGGCTTTTTCCTTTTTTTGATGTCTACAAGAATAGACTCAATCTGCTTGTCATTTGATTTCTGGATGGTGAAAGTAAAATTGTCCGTGGTAATAACCGTTCCCCTTTCGGGGATATCCCCATGTTTCTCAATGAGGTAGCCCGCAAGGGTTTCATAGGTTTCACTTTGCAGATGAGCATCAAAATAGTCGTTGAAATCCATGAGGCTAATATCTCCACTTACCTGGAAACGGTTCCCTGTGAGTTTGACAATCTTTTTGTGAAGCCCAAAGGTTTCGTCCATCACCTCGCCGGCAATATCCCCTAACACATCGGCAATAGTCACGATACCCACGGCCAGTCCATATTCATCCACCACGGCCGCTATACGAAGTTTCTTTTGCTTGAAATCCTCTAACATATCGGAGAGTTTTTTCGTTTCTGGAACATAATAGAGGGGTTGCATGATATCCTTGGCGACTTTTCCCTGTTTTTTTTCTCGATGGACATACTCTAAAAGATCCTGGATATATACCACCCCAATGAGGTTGTCTTCTGTTTCTTCATATACCGGTATTTTGGAGTAGTGACTTTTTTCACATATCCTGAGAATCTCAGGAATGGGTGTGTCCACAGGAACACTCACGATACGGTTTCGAGGTGTCATGATGTTCCAGACTTCTCGTTTGGCAAAGTTCAGAACGGATTCAATCATGTCCTTTTCTTCATCAGAGAAGAGGTTTTCTCGTGAGACGATACTGAGGAGGGCTTCGATTTTCACTTCTTTTGTGTCTTCGTCTGTGGGAGGCCTGAGTTTATGAATCAGGCGGATGAGTTTCTCAATACCTTTATAGACAATTTGTCCTACTGGTTCGAAAACCCGAAAGAGGGGATAGAACCAGGTATTGTTTATCAGAATCATGGCATCGGGTTTGAAGAGGGAAAGTGTTTTGGGAAGCATCTCTCCAAAAAAGAGGACAATACCTGTGATGATGAGAGAAGAAACAAGAGGGCTAAAAGAGGGAAGTGTCTGGGAGATGAGAGAGGAGAACAAAATATTGACCATATTGTTGAGGAGAAGAATGATCACCAGGACGGCTCCCCCTCTTTTGGAGAGATGGCGGAGGTTTTTTCGTATCTTTGAGAATTTTCCTGTCCGTATACGGGTCTCGTCTAATCCAACAAAGACCGTTTCACTGGAGGAAAAGAGGGCTGACAGGATGAGAAGCACGATACCAATCGCTGAGAAAACCAGAGTTGTCTCCATCACTGGACCGCTTGTTTCACCGTATTCACAATAAAGTGTATAGTTTCTTCGGTGAGGAAGGGATGCATGGGAAGGCTGACCACCTCTTCAGCGGCCTTTTCCGCGTGGGGGAAATCTCCCTTCTTGTAACCAAGGTTGGCATACGCCTCCTGCAAGTGAAGGGGAATGGGGTAGTGGACAGCCGTTGGAATCCCGTTTTCTTTGAGTTTAGCGATGAAGTGGTCTCTGTTTTTGACCCGGATGGTGTACTGAGCATACACACTTCTGGTAGTGGTGGGTTCAAGAACCGGCGTGGTAACGGTATCTTTCAAAAGTTCTGTGTAAAAATTTCCAATTTTATGCCGGGCATTGGCTTCATCCTCAAAGTGAGGCCATTTGGCTAAAAGGATGGAAGCTTGAAGGGTGTCGAGTCGGGCATTCATTCCCACATATCGGTGCTGATAGCGAACATGCTGGCCATGATTGGCTATCTGACGCATCTTTGTAGCCAAGTCATCATCGTTGGTGAAAATCATACCCCCATCTCCATAACAACCAAGAGGCTTGGATGGGAAAAAGGAAGTAGCGGCCACATCACAGAGCCCACAGGACTTTCTTCCTTTGTACAGGGCACCGAACGACTGAGCGGCGTCTTCCATCACCCAGAGGTTGTGTTTTTTGGCAATGGCATTGATAACGTCCATATCAGGCGTTTGTCCATAGAGAGATACAGGAATGATACCCTTTGTCCTTGGAGTGATGGCTTTTTCAATCTGATTGATATCTATGAGATAGGTCTTGGGATCAATGTCCACAAAAACAGGTTTGGCTCCTACCAGGGCAATGACCTCGATAGTGGCGACAAAAGTAAATGGGGTGGTGATAACCTCATCTCCAGGTCCAACGCCATAGGCAAGAAGGGGAATCCAGAGGGCATCCGTTCCAGAGGCGACTCCGATGGCGTGTTTGACTCCTACGTAGGAGGCAAGGGTTTTCTCAAGTTCGGCGACATCGGGTCCAAGAATAAAGGTGGCGTTTTCCATGTTTTTTGAAAGCCTTGACCAGATAGCTTCCTTGTCTCGTTGATATTGGGTTTTCAGGTCAATGAAATCCACAGTTTTCTCCTTTTTGTGTGCCGAGCACACCGTGATAGATTTTTATTATAAGGAGAAACAAGCGAAAATTCAAATGGCGGGGTTTTTCTTCTCCAGAGGGGAGTAAATTTTTTTCAGGTCGTTTCTGCTTGAACAAGGCTTTTGATTCTCTTTTGACTTTTCCTTTTGCCTGCGTTATAATACAATCCTCAACCTCTGAAAATAAAACAGGAGCAAGGTATGTCATCAGCATCTGAAAAGAGAAAACTCTTGGTTCAACGTATTCGTTATGCGGCTTTGGTTCTTTTTACCTCTCTTATCATCATTTCTTTTGTGGTGAGCTTGGCGTATAATCCCTTTTCTTCTCAGGGACGTATGCGCTCAAAGTTGGTGAAGGTGAACGGAAAATGGTTTTATGAGGGTATTGATACAGGCTTTGCCTACTGGTATGATGAGCAGAAGAATCGGCTTCAACAGCAGGGGGTGAATTTTGCTGATAATGAGGTAGAGCGACTCTTTTATGAAGAATCGGTGAAAAACTATGGCAAAACCCTGAGTGTTGTTGAGTATGCTCGTCGTCTTGGGGTGAAACCTTCTGATTTCTTTTATAGCCAGCTTGCTCAAGCGATGTATCGGACAGCCAAACCTACCTTTGGGGAAAAAGAGTACTTGGATATCTTTTATACCCGTGATATGTTTTTAGGAAGCTGGGGAGACATTCAGAATACCCTTCTTCTTTCTCCTTCTTCTGTGGCACTTCTTTATCAGGATACCAAAAATCTTGCCTATGATGTGGAAATTGTTTTTACTGAAAAGACAAATTTTGTTGCCCGTTTTCTTGAGAAAGGAGATCTTGAGGCGTACTATCAGCAAAACCTGACCAATTTCCTGGATACTGTGGTGGTGGACAGGATTACCTTTACCAACAAAAATACAGTATCAAACAGAATGCTTGCTGAGATGACCTTGGCGACTATCCAGGCAAAGGGATGGGATGAGGCTCTTGCTACTCTTCCTGCAGAGGCAGTGGTGGCAAAGAACATGAGTCTCACTAAGGAGAAACATCCTCGGGTGTTTGAATTTCTCTCCACGGTTTCATCAAATATGGTGCTTCCCAAGCCTGTTTTTGAGAATAAACAGTACCATGTGATTCGGGTTCAGAGGGTATCTTCGTTTGAGGAACTGTCCGGGTTTGCTCAGCAGCGGCTTTTGAAGGCCTACCTTGCCCTTCATTTTGAGAATCTCTGGACAAAGTATTCCAATGATCTTGTGCAGACGATGGCTTCTCTTCAGGCGAACCCTTCAGCCGATTGGAAGTCCATGGTTTCCAATAAGCCCTTTGGATATGTACGACTTCCAAAGATGTCTCTTGTGGATCTGTACTCTGAGGATGCAGAGGGAAATGTTTTTCCCTATCAACTCTCCCAGCATCCTGACGTATTGTCTTTTCTTGTGTCTTCTGGGGCTTCTGTGAAACAGTTTGAGTTTGGGGGCGTGTATCTTCTGATCCGCAAGAATGGAATAGCGAAGAGTGAGGCAAAACCGAAGACTCCGATGACATCGGAAGCTTCCTACTACATTATGAATGCCTGGAATCAGGACTGGCAGAGGATGGTTGAGGCCAAAATCAAAGTGGCTTACAAGAACAAGAAGAAATAAAGGGCACACCCCCTGGAGAAGATGGTAGACTTTCCTCTGTGAAGAGGGGGGAAAGGTTCTCGACAAAATGTTGGGCAGGGGGTAATGGATATGGAAAAGACGGTATATGATCTGATTATCATTGGTGCGGGGCCAGCAGGTATTTTCACGGCGCTTCGGTATCGTGAACGCTGGCCTGATCGCTCTATTCTCCTTCTTGAGAAGGGACGACCTATTGAAAAGAGAGTCTGTCCTAAACGTGAAGGAAAACCATGCCAGCATTGTTCACCCTGCAATATTACCACGGGTTTTTCCGGAGCAGGTGCCTATAGTGATGGCAAGCTCTCTCTTTCTCCTTTTATCGGGGGGGATCTCGTTGATCTTTTTGATGTTTCTGTGGTACAAGAGGCTATTCGCTCTGTTGATGATATCTATGTTCAGTATGGGGCGGATAAACGGATTTATGGGCTTGAAAATCCAGATCGTATTGAGGTTATTCGTGCCAGGGCCATTCGGAGCCATATTCAGCTGGTAGAAAATCCCCTTCGTCATCTTGGAACGGAAAAAAGTGCAGAGATTTATGCTCTCCTTCAGAAGCGATTGAGAGAAGAGGGTGTGGACATTCGTTTTGAGTGTCCAGCGAGGGATCTTCTGGTCGAAGATGGTCGTGTCGTGGGAGTAGTCGCGGATCGTGTCTACCGGGCAAAGGCGGTAGTCTTAGCGGTAGGACGTGAGGGTTCTGAATGGTTGAGTACGCTTATCAGACGGTATCAGATAGCCTACGATGTTGGGCCTGTAGATATCGGGGTGAGGGTTGAGGTCCGCAACGAGGTGATGAAAGAGATCAATGAAACCATGTATGAGGGTAAGTTTATCTACTATACGCCTACGTTTGATGACAAGGTTCGTACTTTTTGCCAGAATCCCGGCGGCGTGGTGGCTACGGAACACTATGAGGGGAATATTGCCGTTGTCAATGGGCATAGTTATAAATCCGAAGAACTCAAAACAGCAAATACCAATCTTGCTATTCTTGTTTCCCATGCCTTTACCCGACCTTTTAATCAACCGGTGGAGTATGGAAAGTATATAGCCGGGCTTGGCAATATGCTTTCAGGGAATCGTATCATCGTCCAGCGATTTGGGGATCTGAAACGAGGAAGACGTACCACCCCTGAGAGGCTTTTCCGGGGAAATCTCAAGCCGACCTTACCAGATGCCCTTCCCGGGGATTTGAGCCTGGTTCTTCCCTATCGGACCATGACAGATATCATTGAGATGCTTTTGGCCTTAGATCATGTGGCTCCGGGTATTGCCAGTTCTGAGACACTTCTTTATGGTGTGGAGGTCAAATTTTATTCCCAGCGTCTTGTGGTTCGGAATTTTGAGACTTCTCTTCCGGGGCTCTATGCTATTGGGGATGGGGCGGGATGGACGAGGGGACTTATGCAGGCCAGTGTGAGTGGCTATCTTTTAGGAAGTATGCTTGAGTGAGAGCATGGCACGAATGTGCAATGCTCTCAAAGAAAGTAGAGACCTTTGCACGAATGTGCGAAGGTCTCAAAAAAGCGGTAAAAAACAAAAAATAGTATAAAAATGTTCCTTAACGTAATAAATAAAACTATTTCTTTGAACAAAAACAGACAAATAAGCCCTTGTAAATGGAAAAAGCGGGGTTTCAGGGGCGTAGCCCCCGACCAAGACAGGGCAAGAAAACGCTCGTGGATGAGTTTTGAATAGTTTTTTGCTGTTTTTTTGATTTTGTTCTATAATAAAGAGCGATTTTTCTCAAAACATGGAGGAAACCATGAGAAGTTATGAGGCAGTCATAGGCCTTGAGGTACATGTTCAACTCAACACAAAAACAAAAATCTTTTGTGGCTGTTCTACTGAATTTGGTGCACCGGCCAATACCCACGTGTGTCCTGTGTGTATGGGACAACCGGGAGTGCTTCCTGTGTTCAATGAGGAGGTGCTTCACAAGGCGATTTTGGCAGGACTCGCTATTCAGGCCAATATTGCTGAATTTTCCAAGTTTGATAGAAAAAATTACTTCTACCCGGACCTTCCCAAGGGGTATCAGATTTCTCAGTATGATTATCCCATTTGTCAAAAAGGGGTGATAGAGATCGTTCTCTCTGATGGTTCTACCAAGAAGATCGGGGTTACCCGTATTCATATGGAGGAAGATGCAGGGAAGTCTATTCACTTAGAGGGGGAACCCTATTCGGCCGTTGATCTCAATCGCGCTGGTGTACCCCTTCTGGAGATTGTTTCTGAACCGGATATGCGTTCCAGTGAGGAGGCGTATCTCTATCTCAAGGAGCTTCGCAGTATCATGAAATACTTGGGCGTCTCTGATGTGAATATGGAGGAAGGGAGTCTTCGCTGTGATGTTAATGTCTCCGTGCGCCCGGTTGGTCAGAAGGAGTTTGGAACCAAGGTAGAGGTCAAAAATCTCAACTCATTCAACGGGGTGAAAAAGGCTATTGAATACGAGATTGAACGCCAGATTGCCCTTTTGGAAAATGGAGAGAAGGTGGTTCAGGAGACCCGTCTCTATGATGCCAAGCAGAATAAGACCTTTCCCATGCGGGACAAGGAAGAGGCGAACGATTACCGTTATTTTCCGGAGCCGGATCTTCCCCCGCTTCGTGTGAGCCGGGATCAGGTGGAGAAAATTCGTCAGGAACTTCCTGAACTTCCCCAGCAGAAGCGGGAGAGGTTTGTACGACAGTATGGAATTACGCTTTCTGATGCCGAGGTACTCACCGAAGAAAAGGAAATGGCAGATTATTTTGAGGATGTGTTGAAACAGACTAAAATTGAGCCGAAGAAGGTGGCAAACTGGATCCAGAGTGAGCTCATGGCGGTTCTCAATGAATTGAACTGGGATATTACCCGACTTGCGAAGGAAAGGATATCTGCCCAGAAGTTAGCAGAGCTCATGAATCTCATTCATGATAATGTGATCAGTGGCAAAATGGCCAAGGATGTGTTTGCCGAGATGGTGGATACAGGAGAATCTCCTTCTGCGATTGTGGAGAAAAAAGGACTGAAGCAGATCACCGATACCTCAGCCCTTGAATCTCTCATCGATGAGATTTTGGCAAAAAATCCGGGTGAGGTGCAGCGTTACAAAGAAGGCAAGAAGAATCTCATGGGCTTTTTTGTGGGTGAGGTGATGAAGGCTACCAAAGGGCAGGCCAATCCAAAGCTTGTGAATGAGATTCTTCAGAAGAAGTTGGGGTAGGTTTATGAGGGTAGCCATCATTGGTGGAGGTGGATGGGGGACGGCGCTTGCCCTTCAGATTCGGCGAAACCATGAGGTGAAGATCTGGTCGTACGATAAGGCAGAGGCCGATCTTTTCAATAAAGAACGGGAGAATGTGTACTATCTTCCTGGTGTGAAATTGCCTGAGGATATTGTGTTTACCACGGATGATGCCATCGTTGATGGGGCTGATATAGTGGTTTTTGTGACTCCTTCCAAGTTTTTCCGTTCGGTGGTGAAGCGATTTGCTCCCCGGTTGAAGCCACATCAGATTGTGGTGAGTGCTACCAAAGGGCTTGAGTTTCCTTCTGAAAAGCGTATGACGGAGATTCTCACCGAGGAACTTCCAGGATGTGAAAATATTGTAGCCCTTTCCGGGCCCACCCATGCAGAAGAGGTGAGTCGGGATGTGCCTACGGCTATTGTGGCGGCTTCTCTCAGAGAAGAGGCGGCGAAGCAGGTTCAACAGGCCTTTTCGACAGAGTTTTTTCGTGTTTACCGCAATACGGATGTGATAGGGGTAGAACTCTGTGCGGCCATCAAGAACGTGATTGCTATTGCCGCCGGCATGGTTCGGGGACTTGGCTTTGGTGATAATACCATGGCCGCCCTTATCACCCGAGGGCTTGCTGAAATGCGGCGACTTGGACTCAAAATGGGGGCTCAGGAAGCCACCTTTTCCGGATTAGCTGGGGTTGGGGATCTTATTGTGACCTGTACCAGCCGCCATAGTCGTAATGGAAGAGTGGGTGAGGCTTTGGCTACCGGAAAATCGATCGAAGAAATTCTTGCTGGGATGAAAATGGTGGCGGAGGGTGTAGAGACAGTGAGACCTGCTCTCAAGATGGCTGCAGAGGTGGGGATTGATATGCCTATATGCCAGGCTGTGCATTCTGTGATTTATGACCAACAGCATCCCCTGGAAGTGATGAAACAACTCATGGTGAGGCCACTCAAAGATGAAACCATCTAAATACCTTTTGGCCATAGATATAGGCAATACCAATGTTAGCATGGGACTTTTTCAAAGGGGAATGAATCGTCCTCTACATCATGCCCATTTTCTCACCCAGAAGGCGATGACCCATGATGACTGGATGGTTCGCTATGAGGTTCTCAGAAAACGCTGGGGGCTCAGGGAAAACGAAAAGGAGGAGGTGGTGATCGCCAGTGTAGTCCCTGAGGTGAACTATGAGATGGGGCATCTTTTTGAAAAGTACTATGAGATCCTTCCCCGTTTTCTCCGTACGGCCGATGTGCCACTTGAGATCCATTATGATTACCCCTATGAGATAGGGATTGACAGGCTTGTCAATGTGTATGCTGTGGCGAGGGAATATCCCTCTCGTGATGCCATTGTCGTGGATTTTGGGACAGCTACTACTATTGATATTCTTTCAGACGGAAAAGCCTATGAGGGGGGAGTAATTATTCCCGGGATGATCACCTCTCTTCGGGCATTGACTGAGAGGGCTTCGAAACTCCCTCATATTGATCTTTCTCTCCCACCGACGGTGGTGACCAAAAACACCATAGATGGGATTCGAAGCGGAATCCTGCATGGTCATGGAGCCATGATTGATGAACTCGTGAGACGTATCACGGCAGAACTTCAATGGGAGAATCCTCTGGTCATAGCTACCGGAGGGCTTGCTAAGTTGGTGCAACAATCGAGTCATCGTATTGACCTTGTCGATACCCATCTCATGCTCAAGGGAATTTATTATCTCTGGATGGCTCATGCGTAGCATATGGCGTTTCTTGGTAGTGGGACTTTGCTATGGTCTTGTGGTAGCTGGGGTTTCGCTTGAGGAAGTGGCCGGGGAGTATGGGCTTTCCCTTCGCTACGACTGGAATTTGGGCTATGGGGAACTCAAAAGCGAAAACACCAATCGTTTTTGTCGTGTTTACTTCAATATGCCCTACGTGATTGTGGATGGCAGGGTGTATTATTTTGAGGAGGGAGTAGGATGGGAGACCAATGGTCGGCTTGTCCTTTCTCCATTGATGGAAAAAGTGGTGAAGGAATTTGCCCGGGATGTCAAAAACCAGCGAAGCCTTGCTATTCTCCAGAGTAATTTTCAGAGGAATAGTGAGACAAATCAGATAAAAGAGGTTTTTCCACAAAACACGAAGCCCCTTTCTGTGGTTTCCAATGCTTTGGTTTCCAATAGAGAAAATCTTGTCTCCAGAGAAGTGAAAACGAACCAGATCACCTCATCCACGGGAAAGGTAACCACGAATCGTA
The DNA here is from genome assembly GCF_025266855.1 of Longinema margulisiae. GTDB lineage: Bacteria > Spirochaetota > Brevinematia > Brevinematales > Thermospiraceae > Thermospira. The sequence goes on along the minus strand of NZ_CP053071.1, from coordinate 2,411,950 downwards.
TCGAACAAAATACCAACAAAGAAACAGCTGCATCCTCTCAACAAACCCCTCTTCCCGGGGGAAGAGATCTCTTTCGTCCTATCAAAACCGTCATTCTTGATCCGGGCCATGGAGGAAAGGACCCTGGAGGCATTGGAAAGGGAGGGATAAAAGAAAAGGAAATTGTTTTGCAACTTGCCCAGAGTCTCAAAGAAGCACTGGAAAATATGGGCTATCGGGTGCTTTTGACCCGTTCGCTTGATAGGTATGTGTCCCTCTCCGAAAGGGTGGAACTTGCCTATGATCGCTGGAATGGGGGAGAGGGGGCGATCTTTGTGTCTATTCATGGGAATATCTCCCTCAATCCACGGGTAAGGGGAATTGAGGTGTATTATCTTTCTGATAAGGCCAGTGATGCAGGGGCTTCAGCGGTGGAGATAGCCGAAAATGCCGGCTTCAGTATGGATGATGTGAAGCACACCGAGGGTTTTTATAGTGTTCTCAATGTGCTTATGCGGGAGGGGGTATCAAAGGTTTCAAAAGCCTTGGCGAAGGATGTGAAAACAGCCCTGGAATCCAAATTTTCCAGGGTTTCGGTGAAAAGTGCTAATTTTTATGTCTTGCGTTTCAGTCCTCTTCCGGCCATTCTCTGGGAGATAGGCTATCTTTCTCATGCAGAAGAAGGAAGTCAGCTTACCTCTCCATCTTATCAGAGACAGTTAGCGAAGTTTATGGCTTCTGGGCTTGATAGATTTATTCGTCGTTATAATGCAAGGAGGGGAAATATATGAGAGATCGCAAAAAGCTTCTTTTTTGGATTGGGGGAATAGCCGCTGTGGTGATCGTGATGAGTGGGGTGATCTGGTTTCTTACGGCACCTCCTCGGGTGAAAATGGTGTACTATTCAGCTTCCGCGAAAAAGGTGGTGGATCGCCAGGCTCTTCAGATGAGTCTCGTGAAACGCTATGGAAAGGATGCGGCTATCGCCTGGCAGTATTTTGACGGGCCACTTTCTTATGCTCCTGAGGTATGGTTTTTAGATGGCAAGGTAGTGGGGGCGTGGGTTATTACCCCAAAGAAGCCGACACACCTTGTGATTAATCTGAGTCGTGAGTTTATGGGGGATATCCAGCGTCATCCTCTTCTCGTGCAGCGCTGGATAGAAGGTCTTTTTCAAACCCTTCGGGAGAATGGGAGACCTATTGAGAAGTGTAGTTTTCTGGTGGAAGGAAGTTATCAAAAGGTGGTGGTAGGGAGATGGAATCTCTTTTATCCTGTTCCTGTAAAAAAATAAAGAGAGAAAAAAAATTTGATTTTTTTTCTTTTTTGATTAAACTTCTGAGAGGGGAGTATCCGATAGTATGAATACCTGAAATAACCCCTCGATATATCGGAAAAAAGAAAAAAACCTTGAGGGGCTTGACAGGAGAAAAATCTCCTGTATACTAAAGAGAACAAAATACCTTTTGAAAGGAGTGGATATATGAGGAAAGGAGTGGCGTTTCTATCTATTGTCAGTGTATTATGGATAACCGCAAGCGGATTTGGCGCTATCCAGAAAAAATTGATTCATTTCCCCACCTTTGAACAGAATATAGCCAAGGTGGTGGAAAAGGATAACGCGATCCGGGAGCAAGCTTCCAATGTCATTAACCTGGCAGACTACGGTTATCCGACGGTGAAGTTCACAGGTTCTGATTGGGCTCTCTCGAACTGGCGTATTATTTTGGCTCCTTCGGCCAATACGACGAAAAACAATGTGCTTTCCTCCACCAAGCCAGTGAAGAGTAAAAAGTGGGAGAGTGAAGGTGGAACGGTGCTTGGTGCACGTATCCATTTTATTCAGGGTCGTTTCCTCTCCTGGGCTCTCATCAAGCCACCTTTTGATATCTTTGCTTACTATGATGATGGGTCTTTTGTCAACGCTGAGGGTGGTGAAGAGAACTCTCTTGTGATGGGACTCCTTGCCAATGTTGGTCAGATCAAGAGTATTTCTACCTGGGTGTATGGTCTCAACTATCAGATGCAGGTTGGTATTCGTCTTCGCGACCGCATGGATCAGACCAGGGATTACTTCATGGGATCTGTGTGGTTCGAGGGATGGAGAAAACTTCTCTGGCAAAATCCTGAGTACACTGATGATGTGAGAGATCGTGTGCTTCAGAGAATCCCTCTCTATCCAAGAAGCTACCCTTATGTGGTGTTTGATAGCTACATTGTGTACAAACCTGAGATTGAACAGGGCGGTGATTTTGTGATCTACTTCAAGGATATTGATATGGAGTTTGACCGGGCTATTATCCGTGAGGAGATGGATATCGATGATGAGGCTCAGTGGGGTATCCTTGCCAAGGAAAGACTTGATAGACGTATCCTTGAACTCAAGCGCTTGAGTGATATCCAGCAGCTCTACGAACAGGCCAAGGCTCAGCAGAGAGCCAATGCTCCAGCCAAGTAATCTTTGAAAGTGAAACCAAAGGGCTACCGTAAGGTAGCCCTTTTTTTAGGTTCTAAAGAAAAGGTATGGGTTAATATCTAGAGACCCTTGCACGGGTGTTTTCTTCCCTTGTTTGGGTCAGGAGCTACGCCCCTCTTCCCCGCTTTTTCTGTTTACAAGGGTTTATTTGTCTTTTTTATTCAAAAAAGTAAAATTATTTATTATGATAAGGAATATTTTTATACTATTTTTGTTTTTTTACTACTTTTTTGAGACCTTCGCACATTCGTGCAAAGGTCTCATCTAGTCAATTTTTGGTCTTAAAAGAGTTTTTCCCCAATTGACATATTCTTTTTTTTGGCTTAGAATATAGGGACTTTCTTTTGGGTTGGAAGGATGAAATACGAAGAGAGAGCGACTATTCGAAGTCTTCGGAGGGAGGGGAAATACCTTCTTCTTTCGCTTTTTTCTCCCCGTATTGCCAGAGAGGCAAGGCCTGGGCAGTTTGTGAATGTGCGGGTTTCAGACACCCTTGACCCGCTTCTCAGGCGTCCTCTCAGTATAGCCGATGTCGTGGGAGAAGAGGTGAGGTTATTGGTTCAAATTCGGGGAAAGGGAACGCGGCTTTTGGCTGAGAAGGTGGTGGGGGATACTCTTTCATTAGTTGGGCCTTTAGGCAATGGGTTTCCGATGATGGAAAGAGAGGTCATTTTTGTAGCGGGGGGAGTGGGGGTCGCTCCCTTTGCCTGGCTTATGCGGCTTTTTCCTTCGGCAAGGCTTTTGGTGGGGTTTCGCTCGTGTGAGATGATACCCCCTCTGGACTGGTTTGATGAAAAGAGGGTTATGATAGCCACAGATGATGGTTCTGCAGGAGAGAAGGGGACGGTTCTTGACATGATGAAGAAGGTCTCGCTCAAGGACAAGGTGATTTTTGCCTGTGGCCCCCATCGGATGCTTGCGGCTCTTTCAGATTTTCTTGAGAAAAATTCTCCTGATATCGAGGCCTATTTTTCTACAGAGAGTATGATGGCCTGTGGGTTTGGGGCCTGCAAGGGGTGTGTGCTTCCCAAAAGGGATGGGGAGTATGCGTTGTGTTGTAGTGATGGGCCGGTTTTTGCCTGGAGGGAAATGGTATGGGAAACTCGATAAAAACGCTTTTTGTGATAGGGTGTCTGTTTGTTATGGTTCCGGCTTTTTTTGAACAGATGGGAGTATGGCTTGTGTTATCCCTTTTGGGGTATGGTTTTTTTGCCCTTCTCTTCTGGAATGATAGTGAGCAGAGACGGGAAATAACCTTAGTCTTCTATGCACTCATGGTTTTCTCGGCTATGATGGGACTTGGTGTCTGGCACAGGGTGTTTCGAGTGGGCTTCTGGGTGGCTATGGTTTTTTCGGAGGGGTTAAGACACAGGCAGGAAAAATTCTGGTATCTTCAGATGGTGGCTTTTTTTCTGTGGGGAGTGTCCCTTGTGTTTTCGTTCAGTAGCTGGCAATGGTGGGTTGGGCTTGTAGATGTCTTTGGTTGGCTGAGTATGGCGACAATGCTTGTGTTGCGAAATCAAGAAGAGGTGAGTGATAACGTCTAAAATAAAAAAGAGAGGGGGATACTCATGGATTGGTATGAGTATCTTGATGTGGTACTCGTTGGGCTCGCTCTTTCCTTTGGCTGGATGGTGTACCGGCTTGTAATGAAAGGGCGGGAGTTTCAAGAAAAGTGGGAAGACCTGCCAGAGGAAACCAAGGTTTATATTCGGGATCATTACAGGCATCCCTTTTGGCGGATGCTGAAAAATACCATTCGTCAGGATATGGACCTTGTTTTAGCAGGGCTGATGATTGTGGTGATGGTGATAGTTCTCTTTTGGATGTTATAAAAGGGAGGAAAGGTATGGTGATTCATCAGAGCTGGGATACGTCAGGTTATACCGACAAGCAGAACCATATCAGGGATCTTGTGATTTCTCCGGCCCTTGAGGTGATTGAAAATATTTATCAGGACAGAGACTTTGTCGTTGAACTGGTAACCGATGAGTTTTCATCAGTCTGTCCCAAAACTGGACTCCCTGATTTTGCCACGGTGATTATTCGGTATATTCCTGATGCGTATCTTGTTGAAGAGAAGTCCTTGAAGCTTTATTTGACTTCTTATCGAAATCTTGGTATTTTTCAGGAGAACGCCATCAATAAGATCTTGGATGATTTTGTGGCCAAGGTGTCTCCTCGATGGGTGAAAGTGATAGGCAACTGGAAGAGTCGTGGGGGGATACGTGTGAATGTGGAGGTGGAGTGGAAAAAGTCCTAAGAAAAGGAGGTGGATATGCAAAGGGTTGTGTGGGGATTTATTTTCGTGTGGAGTGTTTTGGCTTATGCTCAGAATGAGGTCTTTTTGCCTCAGCCACCAGAAATAGAGGTGGAAATCTGGGCAAGTAACCTTGTGGTTCCCTGGTCGTTGGTGTTTCTCTCAAAAGATGAGGCGCTGGTCAGTGAAAGAGGGGGGAGGATTCTTCTTTTGAAAAAGGGAGTAGCCCCTTCGATATATCTTACCCTGCCAGTCTATGCCGAGGGTGAGGCAGGCCTTTTGGGGCTTGCTCTTCATCCCGAATTTCCTGCGAAGCCGTATGTCTACGCGATGTACACCTATCGCACGGAAGAGGGAGTTTTTGATAGGGTGGTGAGGATTCTCCACTCTGGAAGCAAGGGATCGGTAGAGAGGGTCATTGTTGACAGGATTCCGGCCGCACGTTTTCACGCAGGGGGAAGGATTGCTTTTGGACCTGACAAAAAACTCTATATCACCACCGGCGATGCCTTGAAGCCTGATTTAGCACAAGAGAGAGACTCTTTAGCAGGAAAGATTTTGAGAGTAAATGATGATGGGACTATCCCCGCTGAAAACCCCTATAGAAATGTGGTGTGGTCTCTTGGGCATAGAAATCCTCAAGGACTTGCGTGGCATTCTATTTTCGGTATGTGGGCCAGTGAACATGGACCATCAGGAGAGAAAGGCTGGTATGGGCATGATGAGATCAATCGTATTTTTCCCGGGAAAAACTACGGGTGGCCTCTGGTGAAAGGGAGGGCAGGGAACGCCCTGTATGAAGATCCTTTGATCTTCTGGGAACAGGCTACCCCTCCTTCCGGGATGACCTTTTGGGGCGACGATCTTTTTGTGGCGACACTGCGGAGTCAGGCTTTGATTCGTCTTGTGCTTGAGAAAAAAGGAGAAGAGGTGGTGGTCAAGAGAGTAGAACGATGGTTTTCTTCTTCGTCTGGGGGAAAGTACGGACGGCTTCGGGATGCCGTGGTGGGTCCAGATGGAGCTCTCTATGTTCTCACCAGCAATAGAGATGGAAGGGGAAAACCGCAGCAGGGAGATGATAAGATTTTACGACTTCGCTGGAAAACCTCACGATAGGGAAAATTGGCTTTTGGCAGTAATAGAACTTTTTTGTTTACAAAAAAACGAAAAAGAGACTTAATTTTCTTTCATAACCTGCCGATAAAAAAGATAGGGATTTTTTGACTTTTTTTGGGAAGTATGGTATAGTATAGAAGAGAGAGGGGGCGAATGGTTTTCGATTGGAAATGGGAGGTTATAGACTTCAGGCAGGGCTGAAGTATCCCTTAAAACTGCTTCACACAAATAGACGCAGATAATTCTGCTCTCCTGGCTGCTTAAGCCGGCCAGCCTTCTTAGCTGTGGCTCCTCTGCATAGCTAACGAAGGTCAGACACAGAGGATAGGGCAGAAAAAGCCGGGGTTTCTGCCTGAAACAAACCGGCTCTTTCTTCTGAGGGTTTGTCCTGCCTCCTTCGGAAGAAGAACACCAAAGCAGGACCAAGCCTGTGGATAAGGTCTATGGCATCTCTTTCCAGGACGTGGGTTCGATTCCCACCGCCTCCACATTGAAGACAGGAGGGAAGTATGCAGATACAGAGACTGCAACCTTCTGATTTTCCGCCCGCCCGTGAGCCACAATATCTGACAGCAAAGACTTCTCTACCACCTGTTCTTCCTATGCGGGAAAAGACGACAGAGATTCAACCCATGGTTCTCAATCGTGAGATGATAGAGAAGTTTTCTGAGTGGTACCTGCGAATGGGAAAAGCTTATGAAAGCACAAAGAGTTATCGGCAAGCCATCTCTGCCTATGAAAAGTCGTATGCCGTGGCTCCAGCCTTTAGCAAAGCGGCTTCTATTGAGAGTCTTCGGGGGAAGATATTAGAAAAATAGGAGGATTTATGAAGTGGTCTTTTGTTCTTTGTGGTATGCTTTGGGTAGGGATGATGTTTGCCGAAATGGTAGAGGTAAATGGAATACGTTTTGCCTATGAAGTGGTTTCCAATGAGGTTATTTTCACGATGGAGGCTCCCACGACAGGATGGGTGGCTGTTGGCTGGGGGGCTACCGCTCGTATGAAAGATGCGGATTATTTGATGGGATATGTGACCAATGGCAACGTGGGAGTGGTAGAGGATCATTTTGGGGTGAGTGTTACAGGTCATCGCCGTGATACAGAACTTGGGGGGGTGGATAATTTTCGTCTCATTGAGGCGTCTGAGAGTAATGGCAGAACTCGATTGGTGATTGCCCGTCTGTTGAATACCAAGGACACCTATGATGTGGTATTGGCGCTTGATAAACCTATAGATATTATCCTTGCCTATGGAAGGTTTGACAATACCAGTAGTAAGCATGTCAGTATTGGAAAAACAAAAATGATACTCAAAAGGAAGTAGTTGATGCGTTATTCTTTTTTTGTCTTGTGGGTGGTGATAGCGGGGGCTCTCTGGGGCCAGTTAGTACGTTTGCCTGTCATGGATATTTACTCTGAAATGGGAACCAATAGCAAAATTATAACAAGACATCGGGTCTTGTTCTCGTTGGATGGGGGAGCAAAATACGGTTTTCGGGTAGATATGGCTCTCCATGGGATTTTTACCAATGCTCCTCTGCCAGGAACCAATATCATTCCCTCGTTGGACACCTTTTTTTTCCGAACGGAGCCTTTTGGTTTTGTAGAGGTTGATTATTTTGTAGGGAACTGGCGAACGCTCGCAAGGAAGGAATATGGCTATCGAGGGCTTCAGTTTTTTTCGGATCCATTTCTTTGTTATGAAGGAGCCTATGACCTGCGGGGAACAGGAGTAGCCTTTGGCAAGAGTTTTTTGGGAGGGATGATATATCCCCATCTTCTTATTTATCAGCCTGCGACAGAAAATCGTGTTGGGTTTGATGTGGTAGTGGATAGTCGTATAGGGAATACGGTGCTTGAATTTTCTGTTGGTTTTTCGGATATCAATCTTTATCAGGCTGTGGTGGATAATACTCTTCAAAAGCGTTATAGCATGTTGATTCGGTCGGTGTACGGGAAGTTGGATTTTGAGGTAGGGATAGGATTTCCCAATAGTCATCTCACCAACCTTCCTCTTTTTGAAGAGGCCTATGTTCATCTTGCCGAGCATCTTGTGGTGGGATATTTTGAGCAGAATTTGGCCATCTTTGCCCGTCCTACCATGTACAATGGGATTGAGGAACCTTTGAGGCAGGATATTGACTTTTATTTTTCGGCGGGAGCCAAGGTTCTCTCTTATGGGGTAGGGTTTGAAAATACCTTTCTTATGTCCACGAATTATGCCCTTTCTGATAGGATGGGGCTCTATGTGTATAACGATCTGAGTACGGTGCGTTTCAAAATGGGAGTGTTTTATAATGTGCTTGATGGCATATGGCATAATCCCTTTGGGATGTATTTTCATATATTGGGGAAAATATAACACCTTTGGTGGGAGGGAGATATGAAGCATCTGGTGCTCAGGTGTAATCTTATGCGGTGTAATATTGATGGAAGTGAAGAGATGAGTCTTGAGAAGTGTGTTCTTCGAAATGGTTCTCCCTGTTATTATCTTCTCTATCAAAGTCGGGAAGAGGGGCATCCCGATCAGGCATGGCAAAGGTTTGGTAGTTTTGTCAATAGTCAGGTCAAGGGAGTGGGAAAGTAGGGACTACCACTTCAGGGTAAGTCCATCATAGGCAAGAAAAACACCAGGGGGGAGTTCCTTTGAAACCCTTTCGTGGAGAAAGGCATCGGTCATGTGAATGAGGTAAGAGCGTTTTGGTTTTACCTCCTGGATGAACGCAAGGGCCTGTTCAAGGTTGAAATGGGTGGCATGGGGTTTGTACCTGAGGGCATTGATAACGAGGGTATCAATGCCCCGAATGAGATCGATGGTCTCAGAGGGTACGGAACTTGCATCGGTGATGTAGGCGAAGTTTTCTATTCGGTACCCAACGATGGGAAGAATACCGTGCAGAATGGGAAGAGGGGTAATTTTCGTAGTTCCCACAGAGAAAGGCAAGCCACCAATCTGATGAAGGGTGATCTGAGGGATACCTCCTCCAATCTGGGTGGGATTGAAAATATAGCCGAAACGGTTTCGTATGTCCTTTATGGCTTCTTCTGTTCCATAAACATCAATCGCTTTTTTCATCAGGAAGTTGATTTGCCTCACCTCATCAAGTCCCCCAATATGATCATAGTGGGAATGGGTAATGAGGATAGCATCAATATGGGTGATATGATGAGAAAGGGCCTGTTGTCGAAAATCAGGGCCTATGTCAATGAGAATCCGGGTTCCATTGTCTGTGATGTAGTAGCCGCTACACCTGAGCCGTTTGTCCCGTGGGTCCGGTGAGGTACAGACTTCACAGTTGCATCCAATAACGGGCACACCATTGGAGGTTCCGGTTCCAAGGAAGATAAAGGTGCTCATTTTTCCTCCGTGGATTTTGTGAGGTTTTCTATCCAGGTTTTGAGTTTTTGTTCAAAACCAAGATTGCCCGGTTCATAGAAATGAACAGGCTTGAGAGTGTAGGATTGTTTGACATAGTGTTTGGGATAGTCGTGGGGATACTTGTATCCTATTCCCCTTCCTAAGGCTTGGGCTCCCGAAAAATGGGATTCTCTCAGGTGGGAGGGTACTCCTTCAGGTTTGTGGGTCTTGATATGCTCAAGGGCTTTGTCAATGGCTCTATAGGCGGAATTGCTCTTGGGAACGCAGGACAAAAGGACAGTGGTTTCAGCAAGAATAATGCGAGCCTCAGGCATTCCGATGTTATTCACGGCTTCGTAGCAGGCAACGGCATGAGGCAGAGCTTCTGGATAGGCGAGACCAATATCTTCGGCGGCGAGAATCACAAGACGGCGAGCGATGAAGAGGGGATCTTCTCCCGATTCAATCATCCAGGCGAGGTAATAGAGAGCGGCGTCAGGATCGCTTCCCCTCACAGATTTGATAAAAGCGGAAATCACATCATAATGCATGTCTTCGCTATAAGCTGTATCGGGTTTTTTGGCAAGACTCATGAGATGGTCTTTGCTTATGAGAGGATTGACCTGGAGGGGAAGGGTGAGCACAGCCATTTCGAGCATATTGAGCATCACACGAGCATCACTGGATACGGAGAGGAGGTAATCTTCAGCATCCGGGGCGAGTTTAACTTCGCTTTTTTTGAGAAAATCATCTTTTTCAAACGCTCGATACAGAATAGTTTTCAGTTCTTCTCTGGTATGGGGTTTGAATTCATAAATAAAGAGACGAGAACGCATAGCTGGTTGAAGCACGAAGTAAGGATTTTCTGTGGTGGCACCAATGAGGATGATATCCCCTTCTTCCATGCTGGCAAGAAAAAGATCCTGTTTTGGTCTGGTAAGACGATGGATTTCGTCAACAAAAACAAGGGTGGGGCTTGAGGAGAGAAAGCTTTTTGCTTCGTCCAATACCTTTTTTATCTCTTCGTTGGAAATGGTGGCCGCGTGAGTCCGGGCATAACGGTAGTGAAAATGTCTGGCTAACAACTCTGCCAGACTTGTTTTTCCACAGGCAGGAGGACCATAGAAAATCATGGAGTGGAGACGGCCATTGTTAATCATAGCCCTGATAGGGCCTTCTGGACCAAGAAGATGAGTTTGCCCCACAAAATCCTCAAGAGAAGTTGGCATCATCCTGCGTGAGAGGGGTTGTTGAGAGAGGGACATTAGCGCCTCAAAAGACGCACAAAATCATCAAAAAGGTAGTGAGAATCATGAGGACCAGGAGAAGCCTCGGGGTGATACTGCACAGAGAAAACCGGGTACTTTTTGTGACGGATACCCTCAATGGTATTGTCATTGAGATTGATATGAGTTACTTCTACATCCGGGGGAAGGGTATTTTCGACAATCGAGAAGCCATGATTTTGAGCAGAGATTTCCACACGACCGGTGAGAAGGTTTTTGACTGGCTGGTTACCACCATGATGACCAAATTTCAGTTTGTAGGTCTTTGCCCCAAGGGCAAGCCCAAGCATTTGATGGCCAAGACAGATACCAAACATAGGAAGCTTTCCCATGAGTTCTTGGATTGTTTGAATGATATAGGTGACGGCTGCTGGATCTCCAGGGCCATTCGAGATAAAGACACCATCTGGCTTGAGTTCGAGGATCTGTTTTGCACTGAAAGTCGCTGGCACCAGGGTGATATTGATCTCTCTCTCTGAGAGAAGGCGAAGGATGTTTTCTTTGATGCCGGCATGGATAGCCACAACGTGGGGACGACCACTCACAAATGGTCGATACTGGCGAGGAGTATCAATAGTAACTCCTGGAACAAGATCAAGGCCTTCCATTGATGGAAGCTTTGAAAGTTTTTTCTTGAGACTTTCTCTATCAAAGTCAATGGTAGAAATAATACCATTCATGGAGCCTTTTATCCGGAGAATCCGGGTGAGTTTTCTGGTGTCTATGCCTTCAATAGCCACGATGTTGTGTTTGGCTAAATATTCCTGCAGGGTCATTTCACTTGACCAGTTGGAGGCAATTTTTGAGGCCTGTCTCACCACAAAACCACACGCCTGGATTTTGTCTGATTCCACAGCGAAGCGGTTGATACCATAATTGCCAATTTCAGGATAGGTCATTGTGACGATCTGTCCACGATAGGATGGGTCGGTAAGGATTTCCTGATATCCTGTCATTGAGGTGTTGAAAACCACCTCTCCCATGGTTTCTCCTTCGCTTCCTAACGACTTGCCAAGAAAGTATTCGCCATTTTCCAAGAGAAGAATTGCCTTTGCCATGAATCCCTCCTGAAGAAATAGTATAAAGGGAAAAGGAGGAAAAAGCAATTTTTGGGTTTTTTCAAGAAAGAAGAAGGTATTCTTTTCGCTAGTGATGAGGAAAGAGATCGGTAACGACGCTGTGGAAATTATTTTCCCGAGAGGAAAGACATCACCGTCGAATCGGTTTTTATTCAAATGTTTTTCTTTTCTTCCGATACAATAAAAAGATATCCTCAAAAGGAGAGCAAGGTGATACCTATCTACACGGAGGTCAGTAATAGAGAAAGGGCTTTTCTTCGAATGCCTAAACAACTCTCTTTGGTTTTGTATTTGAAGCCTTTGGCAAATCCTGTAGCCACACTCAATAGTCTTTATCAACTTCTTCAGGGGAGAGAGGATATTGAACTCATCCTCATTGCCGAGGAAAAGGATGCCTACCAGTATGAAAATCTCATGGATAGATTTCCTGTGCTTCGAGTGATTTTTCCGGAGAATACGCTTTCCTTTCCCCAGGTTATTCGGATAGGGTGTCAGGAGAGTTTTTCTCAAAATGTCATGTTTCTTGATGATAGGGTTTCTCTGGAAACCCTTCCGATGGAGATTTTTTCGCTCTATTTTGAGGATCCTCAGTATGGGGTGATGGTGCCTCACTGTTTTTCTGAGAAGGGAGAGGTCATACCCTCTCAGGTGAAACCTGTTCTTCGAAATGGTTTTTTAGAAACGGTAAGCTGGGATAAACCTCAGAATGCGATTCCTGTCCTGTATCCTGTTCACTTTTGCTTTATTGTCAATAAGGAAATGTTTCTCTCAAGGGAACTGGGTATCATCGAGTATGACAATCCCCTTTATACCCTTGCTGAGTTTGGCTGGCGGGTATGGAAAAATGGGTTCTGGGTTATCCAGGTGCGTCAATGGAAAGTGATCCTTGATACCGTCTCTCAAACGGAAATGGCTTTTTCTGAAAAAGATGGGGAGTACCTTCTTTTTCACTATCGAAATATCACCCACAGATCAGCGGTGAGAAAACAGAATACGGTTCTTTTTTCCCTGTTGATACGGTCTCTTTTGACCCTGAAATGGGGTGTTATCGGAAAGATCTGGGGTTATCTCACTTCAAGAAAAAGAATTCGTCAAGAATTAGGGGTCTTTCCTATTGAGGATCTTGCAATTTTTTCGATAATAAATAATGAGAAAGCATAGGAGGAAGACTATGCGTAAGATTGATATCATTTTGCAGGCCCGTTTGGATTCGGAGAGACTACCAAGGAAGGTATTGGCCCTTATTGAAGGAAAGCCACTTATTGCCCATATTGTCGAAAGGCTTCGTCTCTCTCATTATGCGAGACGTATTATTGTGGCGACGACCTCTGATTCGTATCCTGCCATAGCCGAGGTACTGAAGCCTTATCCAGAGGTACAGTTTTTCATCGGGAGTAAGCCCAATGTTCTGGAACGTTATTATATGGCCATGACGTTCTTTGATAGTGATGTGGTGGTTCGGGCGACGGGGGATAACCCGCTTGTGTCTCCTGAATTTATGGATATGGCTATTGAATATCATTTAGAGAGTATGGCTGATCTCACCCATTATTTGGGGATACCGCTGGGAACTGGGGTGGAGGTGATTTCCAGGAGTGCTTTAGAAGCAGCCTACAAGAATGCCAAGACGGATTATGAGAAGGAGCATGTCACTCCTTTTCTCTACAAGAATAGAGATTCCTTTACTATTCTTGAACCGGTGTCAACAGGGCTTTATTATGCCCCTGAGATCAGGGTGACTGTGGATACCTATGAAGATCTGCAGAGGGTCCGTGGGGTGTTTGCTCATTACCGGGAAAAGCCATTTATCTCTATGGTGGATATTATCCAGTACTTTACCACGGAATCTTCTGAGTTTGTTCCCCTTTCCCTTGCCCGGGCAAGTGTGTGAAAACATTTTCGAAAAGAAAGAGCCTGATGGGAGTCTGGAAGCCCCATCAGGCTTTTTTTGTTGGCTTTTTCTTTGCCTGGAGAAAATTCCAGGAGAAACCACGAACAGAGAGTACGGAAAACGTCCAGAGAAGGGTACGGAAACGAACCTGGTGTTTTCCTGGCACAGGGGGGATTTTGGGGATCCAGAAGAAAGCAACGGCAAAACGAAGAAAACCACTGGTGAGAAAGACAAGATAGTAGGGGGAGATGGAAAGAGAAAATGATTGGGCGAGAGAAATAATCCTATCTCCCATCAGGGCTCCAGCAAGGTAAGCAAGGGCATTGACACTATTCAGGACGATACTGTATTTCATTCGGGATTTTTCTGAGGTTAGGTCATAGAGGGTGTTGAAAGAACTCAGATCATAGGCGGCCCAGAGGAAGCCAGAGAGTACCTGGACAAAGACAATAAAGCTCACATCTGGAGAGACTGTCCAGAGAATGGGGAGAGTGCCCAAAAAGGTGCCAGAAAAGGCAAGGACGTTGCGGTTTCCGTAGATATCGCAGATTTTTCCCCAAATAGGCATGGCAAGGGCTTTGACAAGCATGGGGATAGCTAAAACATAGGTAAAGGTCCAGTAGGAGAAATGGAGTTCTTCGAGCATATAGGGGGTAAAATAGGGTCCGGAAAGATAGACGGCCATGTTCATCAGGACACTTTGCATTAAAAAAGGGAAGAATGGGGTTTTGGGGAGTTTTCGTAAAGCGAGTCCGACCTTTGTTTCTGAGAGGAGAGGGCCGGGCGGAGGAACGTTGACTTCTTGTACCTGCAAAAGGAAGTAGAAAGAAAAAATCCTTGAGATAAAAGCAAGCAAAAAGAGAATCCCATATCCCCACCAGAGGAGATGGTTTTTGTCCATAAGTTGAAGAAAAAGCCCTGCAGCAAGAAAAGAAAAAAGTGAAAAGAAGCCCGTAATGCTATTTCTGAGGCCATAGTATCGTCCACGGAGAGGAGAGGGTACAAGAAATCCCATCCAGTCAATCCAGGCGGGAACAACCACCATACCAAGGGTAAAGTAGAGGGTAATACTGAGAACAATCAAGATGATGCCAAGAGGGGAGGGTAACATCATTCCCATCATGATGGGAAAATAGAGAAAAGCCTGGATGAAAACAAGGGTGGTAACCATTTTTTTGCGGCTTCGGAAGAGCCTGACCATCTGAATACTGAGGAGTTGGGCTAAAGATCCCATAGCCTGGGGGAGAGATCCAACCAATCCAATCACAAAATGGCTTGCCTTGAGAGCCACCACATAAGCTCCAAAAAAAGACTCTCCAAAGCCCACCATCATCGTATAAAAACAGCCATCAATAATCGAAGCGCGTAGCGAAGCTGAGAGTTTTTGTTTGCGGGATAAAGAGGACTTATCTTCTTGAGAACTCATATACTTTTATTATAGGGGAAAGAGAGAAAAAAAGCAAATATTGAGACTCTTGCACGGGTGCTTTCTTGCCCTTTCTGGGTCAGGGGCTACGCCCCTGAAACCCCGTTTTTTCTGTTTACAAGGGCTTATTTGTCTTTTCTATTCAAAAAAGTAGAATTATTGATTATGGAAAGAAATATTTTTATACTATTTTTTGCTTTTTTATTACTTTTTTGAGACCTTCGCACATTCGTGCAAAGGTCTCTATCCTTAAAAAAATTCCGCCCATCGGTTTGATGGGCGGAGAAAGAGGCTTTAGTGGAGAATCTCTTCATAGTCCTGAACAGAACCATTGTCGAGACAACATTCAATGATACGTCTCCCTGTAGAGGAGAGATCGCGGGTAAGGAACTGCTTGAGCTCTTCTTTGAAGAATGCCTGAAGCATTTCAGCTCCCTTGTCATAGGCTTCGTCACCAACGTCGGATTGAAGATTGACCTGGAGAAGACTCTTGGGAATATAGATACCTTCAAATTTCATGTACTCAAGGGCATAACCGAGGAGTGAACATCGAGCGGGTACAAGTTGCGATGGTTTGATTCTGGCGCTTCCACGTTTTGCAAGATATTCTCTCACCACCCATTCCGGCATAAAACCAACTTTGTAAGCTCCAATATGCTGGTTGGGGATCAAAAGATACAGGGTATCCGTAAAATCCTGGAACTGCTCTAAGAGAAGGTTGGCATGACGGACCATTTTCCCTGTAGCAAATGGCCAGAATGAGCCTACCCCTTCACTGGAGAGAGCAGCTGTATTACTGGTGATGCTGGGATTGGCATGTCCACGCGGGCTTACAAGTCTCCACAGCCAGGCAAGAGCTGGAGGAAGCACATGGGCAATACCAATAATACCGTAGGAGGGAGCATCATCGAAACAAGGAGGAGTGCGTACCCCAAAGGAACGCACGTCAACAGCCACAGCCTGATCAATAACATCGGGAATAAGTCGCTTTGGAAGAATTACACGGGGATTGGGACATTTTTTACCCGGGGCGTCTTCAATATGTTCCCAGATCAGGGCTGTAGAGTTGGGAACGGCATCAATATTGAGGAAAACTAAAGGTTCAGCTGGTTGGGTACAGATACTTTCAAGGTGAGGATCTGTACCGTAATGAGGAATATTGTCGACTCGCACAAACCATCCCTGTTCAGCATCTTTGATCACCATTTTCTTGTGGTTTTTCTGAAACTTGGGATGAACAAGGGTAATATCGTCTGTAATGGGCATCAGATCACAGGATTCATTGAGTTCTAAGTAAATTTTATCCTGGGTACGAAGGTGGGTAGCAAGGACAATCTTGTTGTCTTTTTCTCGGCGAATCTGTTGATGAAGTTCACTCTTTCCACCGCCCGAGGCGCCTTCATGAAGCATGACAAGTTCATTATCATAGGGAGTAATCACCTTGACAGAGGAGGCATGGACGGAAAGCCAGCCTTCTTTTTCTCCGATATCAAGGAGAACACTATATACTCCTTTTTTGGCGCTTGGGCCGGGATAGAGGTTATAAGAGAAAACTTCGTGGATATGGTTGAGACGATTGTGCACAACAATCTGTTTGCCATCAAAATGGGTATGACGGAAGGTTGGAGCCACATACACAATAGCAAGGGGTTTGAAGTCTTTGGGGAGAGAATCAAAAGGAATAAATCCCTGAATATCCCCTAACATCAAAGCAAAGAAGGCGGCATTTTTGGGGGCAATCAGAAGGGAGTAATAGTCCAGAGATTCATCCCCGCTCACGAAGGGCATAATAAGAAGCTCTTGTTTCGAAAGCCATTCAAAAGTCGCTTTTCGCACTTCGTCAAAGGGACGACCGTACTTTTCCTGGAAAGTTGGTTTGTCAGTTTCTTCTTCGTCGCCAATAACCATGCTGTTTGGGTCCCGTCGGCGCATGTATGGATCTGGATAGTTCACAACAATCCCATTTTTGCAGCGAATCACGGTGGCTTCTGTAGTTTCTGTTGGGGTTGTATTATCAAGGGTATATTTCACTTCATAAAGGTTGTTCCCGGGAAAGCCAAGGGAAAGCTCAATAAGCTCCTGGCGAGTGTTGAAGGTGGTGATACCCGGGCAATCCTGAAGAATGTCCCCGATTTCTTTGGGGAGGTGGAGGCGGTGGATAATGTCCTTCATAGACACTCCTTTGTATAAAATTTGTTTAGCCTACGCTAAAACTTGATTATTTTAGGGAAAGAAAAAATATTTTTCAAGTTTTGAAAAATATGTTCTCGCAACTCAATGGAAATGATTTGTCGTTCCACATAGGAAACTGAATAGCTATTTTCACATTATAGTTGGTAATGTTTCTTTTGAAAAAGACAAAAAAGAAAATAGTTGCGAAAAATCGTCTTTTGCTTCATACTATATCTCCCTTTGAGAAGAGGGAAAGATACATACAAGGAGGAAAGGCTATGATGAAGCGTTTTCTGTGTGCACCCGGGCCAACGGCTGTTCCCAGTGAAGTGCTGGTGGAGATGGCACGCCCTTTGATGCACCACAGAACCCCCCAATTTTCTGAGGTAGTGGCTGAAAACTCAGAGATGCTCAAAAAGGTTTTCAAGACATCCTCTCCCGTCTTGACACTGACATCGTCTGGTACTGGTGGGATGGAGGCTTCCATTACGAATTTTATGTCCCCTGGTGATACGATTATTGTGCTTTCTGCTGGAAAGTTCGGTGAACGGTTTGCCGAGATTGGTCGAGCGTATGGACTCAATGTGGTTGAACTCAAGAATGAGTACGGCAAGGATATCAAACCAGAGCAGGTACGTGAGGCTTTGAAGCAGTATCCTCAGGCAAAAGGGGTGTATACTGAGTACAGTGAGACTTCAACCGCCGTCGCCTTTGATGTCAAGGGGATTGCCGCTGTGGTGAGAGAAACGCCGGCGATTATGGTTGTGGATGGTATTACGGCTATTGGAGCCATGGAGTTTGAGATGGACAATTGGGGTATTGATGTGGCTATTGCCGGGGCTCAGAAGTCGTTTATGATTCCTCCCGGACTTGCTTTTGTGGCCTATTCTGCCAAGGCTGAAAATCTCATGAAAGAGGCGAAACTGCCCCGTTTCTACTTTGATCTTGCCAAGGAAAAGAAAAACCTCGAGAAGAAAACCACAGCCTGGACACCGGCTATCAGTCTTTTTATGGGACTGAATGTGGCTCTCAAGATGATGCTGGAAGAAGGGATTGACAATGTCATCAAGCGTCATTACCTTGTCGCTGAGACTTTCCGTCAAGCGGTACAGGCTATTGGACTGAAACTCTTTGCTGATGTGCCCAATGTGAGGCCTTCTGATTCTGTAACGGCTATTCGGGTACCCGATGGGATTGATGGAGCGAAGATTCCTGCTTATATGCGGGACAAATATGGGGTAACCATCGCCGGTGGTCAAGGAACCATGAAAGGCAAAATCTTCCGCCTTGGGCATCTTGGCTATGTGGACAAGTCGGATATTCTTGTGGAACTCCAGGCTATGGAGCTTGCTTTGAAAGAGTTAGGCTATAAGTTTGAGCTCGGGAAATCTGTGGCTGTGGCTCAGGAGTATATTCTCAAAAACTTCCCTATCCCTGATGTTGCCGTTTCTGAAGCTGGCGATTAAAGAGACAAGCCCCTCTCTCATGAGAGGGGCTTTTTGTTTTCTCTCAGATGGGGAGTTTGAAATAGGAAACTTTGAAGCCATCTCCGATGTTCTGGAGTACCCCAAGTAGCAGAGCTTCTCTTACCTTATCATAGAAGAAATCAAGTCCTTCAATAGGATCTGAAGTAGAAAGAGTTTGGACACAGATCTTTTTGAGAGAATTGTGGGTATAGGTATAGGCATGGATTTCTATGGTTTTTTCTCCTGCTGCAGTGGCTACAAAGAGAGCCTGGCTTCCGACGACTATGATATCGGCGAGGGACTGAATTTCGGCAAGTGACATGATCGGAAATGAATCTACCGATTTCCACTGGTTATTGGTCATGTGCCATAGGTTAATACGGAGACCCGTTGGAGCCTGAGCTAAGAGAAAGAGAGATTCTCCTATGCCTACGCCACGGACAAATACCCCATTTCCGTTGGTAGGGAGAGTTAAATTCTTCTCGGGGAGAATGGCACCATTCTGGCTAAAAAATTGGATTACGTTTCCAACAGGAGACCTGAAAGAGAGAGAAAAGGATAAAGAAGTTACCCCTGGCTCAAAAGATTTTTGTCAACTGTAGTATACAGGGAACATTTTAGATAAACAAGTTTTTTCTGGGGAAAGTACCCTTTTTAGGCCATAAAACAGGGCAATAAGTACGTACCATCCCTATGTTTTATATCACATCCTGCCAGTAGACACCATCGATAGCCTCATCACGATTATAGTAGTAATGCAAACGCACAGCAAGAACATTGGTTGCCCCTTCTCTTTTCCATACCCCTACATCCATTCTCTGGTTTATGGTTCGCATCACCCGTTCTGCCCTTGAGGTTGTTCCTGGCAAACCATCTTCACTGTCACAGGCGAACATGTCTTTTTGAGCACGAAGAAGATAATAAAAACAATGTTTGCGCCCTTTTTCGTGAAATAAGTCAAGAAGATTCTGAATATGCTGTCTGCGCTCGCTTTGATAACCAAGTCTTGTTTGCCAGTCATTTTTGTACCCCAAGAAACAGGCTTTCCCTGTTTCAGCGACAATATTTGTCCACTCAGAAGAACGATATCTCACTCTATCAAGACGAAGAAAATACTTCAATTGATAACTTACATGCCACAAACATCGTTGAAAAACGATACCGGGATGTTTGCCCTGGTTAATCCCTGTATCTCCATCGACAACAAGAAAAAACCGAGAAAAAGAGTGTTTTTCTTGAATGGGCTTAAGAAGTTTGTCCCAACCTGCATGGTAATTATCCACAAGAAGGCCTGCTATTCTTGTATTTTTTCCTGTCAATGGGGAGGCTTGTTGCCTCTCCTGCAAAAGAATTTTAGCTTCTTCTCCTTTTTTCTTGCCCTGAACAGGAATACCCGTCCCATCGGCTTCTCCACAGGGTTTTTCTTTTTCTGAGATACTGAAATGTATCTTTCTCCCAATATTTTGAAGGTTTTTCCAGAGGGTGCTAAGACCTATTTTATACCCTGTGAAGGAAAGAATACGAGCGGCCACTCGATAGGTGGTAAGAGCCCCGGCTAAAGCCACTCTGTAGATATCTTTCAGGATTTGCCTTTTTCGCTTTTCTACACCAAGAAGAGATCTTGTGAGAAAAAGTTTTCTTCCACACTTTTTGCATTGAATTTGGAGCTGAGGAAGAGTGATCTTTCCAAAGGGCATCAGAACAAAAACAGTGTTTTTTCCATGCTTTGTTTTCCATATGAAGTGATGTTTTTCTCCGCATGTACAGGTGATACGACCTTCTTTTATTTCTTTTTCTGCCACTTCTACAGAAATCTGATGAACAAATGACTCAAACACTCCTTTGATGGCCTGGAGAAAAACCACCACTAACGTCTCAAGTTTTGTGTCAGGGTAGTCGATAGTCAAAGTGAAGGTGAATTCTTTACGCATGGGTTCCTCCTTGTGTCCTATTATCGGCCAGGGAGGAACTTTTTTTTGCTTTTCCTCATCTTCCCACTGCAGGTCTCCTGAAAAAAACGTTACCAAAAATTGAAGAGTCATCGTGTTTTCGTTGGTGAGAAGCATAACTCCTAATTTTTCTTTGACTTCAGGATTGTCAATTGAGGCAAGAGAAGGAATTTTACTTACGAGAATACCAAAGGCGGGAGATCCGTTGAGTTTTAATCCTTGTACTCTGGTGGGAGAAGTATAGAGAAGAATGTCGCCTAGAGAGCATATTTTTTGTACTTCTTCTCCTGCGGGATAAGAATATTTAGAAAGATCGTAGAAGGTTACTGTCCATTTATCAGAAGGAGCGATGGCACAAAACAGGATTTTTTCCTGGTTCTTGTCAACAAAAAGACGTGGAGTAGGAACTATGGCACCTGAACCTGATAAATATTCATCAATAGTGTCCACCTGATTTTGATTGTGAATGTTGAGATAACGAGGATAATCGTAGGTGTTTTGGTAAAGATAATATACAATGAATTGTGGTGATGGATCTGTTTTGAGGGCATAGACCTGGATCCCATGAACCATCGTTGTGTTTATCGTGTATATAGTGCCTCTCCATTCGCCTACATCAATTTTCTCCCATTTGCCGTTCATAGCCGCTTCCAGGCTTAAAGAAGCAAGGGGACCCAAGATTAAATCACATCCGGTCAAAAAAGTGGTTATGAAGAGGAAAAACATCTTTTCCATGAAAGTTTTTTTCATTATGCGCCTCCTGAAGCCTTCTCACAATATATACGGAAAAAAAGAGAATAAACTGAAATAGAATGGGAAAATTTAGCAAATTAACAGGAATAAAAGAAATAATGAGACCCTTGGACGGGTGTGCAAAGGTCTCATAATAAAGATGCTTGAGATTTTGGTATTTTTGTCGATAGGAAAAAGGGATGTT
Organism: Longinema margulisiae; assembly: GCF_025266855.1. GTDB lineage: Bacteria > Spirochaetota > Brevinematia > Brevinematales > Thermospiraceae > Thermospira. Next base: position 2,390,555 of record NZ_CP053071.1, on the reverse strand, counting down.
TTTATGTGGAGATTATTCCAGCATCTTTTTCGTTTTTTTCTTCCAGAAGTGAAAATTGAGGAAAAAGGGCTTTTGTTGGGAGAGCCTGCTCTTGTTGTTTCCAATCATGTGGGATCTATTGGCCCTGTGTGGCTTCTCTCTTTCTGGCCTGAAAGGCTTTTTCCCTGGATTGTTTCGGAAATGCTTACGCTCAGAAAAGCCCCTCTCTACCTATTTGAAGATTTTGTCAAAAAGGAGATGCACCTCAAGGGGAGTATAGGCAAAGCGGTTTCCTTGTGTCTTGCTTTGATCGTGGTTCCTTTTTTGAGATTTTTAGGGTGCATTCCTGTCTATAGAAAAAGTCGTTTGATAACACTCACTATGGAAAGGAGTCTCAAGGTACTTCTTGGAGGGGGAAAGGTGGTGGTATTTGCTGAAGAGGCTTCTCAGCCAACGAAGGAGGGAGTTGCTCCTTTGAGACATGGTTTTTTGAAATTAGCTGCTTTGTACTGGGAGAAAACAGGAAAACCCCTTCGTGTGATTCCTGTGGCTATTTGTCCTTCTTCACGTAGGATTCTGGTTGGGGAGTCCTTCTCTATAGGAGAGGAAGCGCTTTCTCTTGAGAAGCGGAAACAAAAGGTTTTGGAAATCGAAAGGATTATTCGAGAGCGTTATGTTCGGGGGAGGGGAAATTCCCCTCCCCTCTGAGGAGTTAGGGTAGGGTAGAGCGAAGTTTTTGTGCTGCCTTCACCATATGGGAAAGACTTTCATAGGCTTCGTGTTCCTGACGGGTCTTGAGCCCACAGTCTGGGTTTATCCAGAGGTGTTCGGCAGGTATAACGGTAAGGAGTTTCTGGATAGTAGTCGATATTTCTTCTTCTGAAGGGATACGGGGTGAGTGAATGTCGTACACCCCTGGCCCAATGTCTCTTTTCTGGCTATAGGTACGAAGTGATTCAATGACATCAAGGTCAGAGCGTGAGGCTTCAATGGTCAAAACATCAGCATCCATAGCTTCAATGGCGTCAGCGATTTCTGAAAACTCACTGTAGCACATGTGGGTATGGAGTTGTACTTCTGGTTTTATGCCACTTGTGGCAAGCCTGAAGGCAGAAGTGGCTATCTCCAAATATTCCTTCCAGTCTTTTTTTCTGAGAGGGAGTTTTTCTCTCAGAGCGGCTTCATCGACTTGAATGATAGGAATGCTCTCCTTCTGGAGTTCATCGATCTCTTCTCTCAAAGCTAACGCTATCTGATACGCAATTTCACGAAGAGAGATATCTTCGCGACAAAAAGACCAGTTGATGATAGTAATAGGTCCGGTCAAAATGGCTTTCATGGGTTTTTTTGTGAGGGATTGGGCATACGTTATCCAGGGAACCGTCATGGCTTTGAGTCGCTTGATATTTCCATAAATAATCGGTGGTTTTGTTGCTCTGGAGCCATAGGATTGTACCCATCCATTTTTTGTGGTCCAGAAACCACTCAGAAAATGAGCAAAATATTCTACCATGTCGTTTCGTTCATATTCCCCATGAACGAGAACATCTAAGCCTATTTCTTCCTGTCTGGTTATACACTCCCGAATCATGTGGCGGAGGTGTTCTTCGTACTCCTTGTGCGATAAATTGCCTTCCTGGTAGGCTTTTCGGATTTTTCTGAGTTCTCTGGTTTGAGGGAAAGATCCAATGGTTGTCGTTGGAAAAAGCGGAAGTTTGAGAAGTTGCTTTTGGAGAGGAAGTCTCTCTTCAACTGGGAGACGACGATTGAAAGCGTTATCACCGAGACTTTCTATCGCCTTTTGAAGTTCAGGACTTAGAGAAGAAGATGGAGACGAAGCATGAGTCTGGAGATACTCAGAAGGGCTTTGAGTATTGTATTGAGAGGCGATTTGTTTGAGTTCTTCTATTTTTTCAAGGGCAAAGGAGAAATGGTTTCCTCCAGTGGTGGGGAGGGTTTCTCCTTCAAGAGTATAGGGCACATGGAGAAGAGAGCAGGAGGTAGAAACCATGATATTTTCGGGTTTCGTGTAGCGACAAAGAGAGTTCAAAAGGCGGGAAAGAGTGGTCATATCAGACTTCCAGATGTTTCGACCTGAAAGAATACCGGCATACAGAATTTTGTCCGCTGGGAAGCCATACTGTTCAAGGAGGGAGAGGTTTTGCTTTCCATCGACAAAATCCAAGCCTATGCTATGAATAGGGAGAGAGATAACCTCTTGGTAGATATCTCGAATGTCGCCAAAGTAGGTTTGAAGATGGAGAGATTTCCCATAGGAGGGAGCAAGTTGCTGGTAGAAAAAAGAAAAGACTTCTTTTTCATGGGCATTCATATCCATAACTAAGGCGGGTTCGTCTAATTGCCAGAGAAGAGTAGCATAGGAGTCAAGGAGTTTCTGGTAAGCGGCAAGAAGTCTTTCTCTGAGAAGTGTTTCAGAAAGGTTTTCTCTTCGGCTGAGTTTGTAGAAGGTGTAAGGTCCTACGAGAGTGATTCTGGTAGGCCTCTTTTCTTCGGAAGCCAATTGTATTTTCTGGGAGAGAAAGGAAAGATCAGGTTTCCAGCAGATCTCCGGAGTGAGCTTGGGAACCACATAGTGGTAATTGGTGAAAAACCATTTTTTCATAGGCCAGGCCTTGATATCCATGGTATCTGATTGAAACCCTCGTGCTAAAGCAAAATACTTATCAAGAGATGAGAGAGGGAGGGAAGAGACACTCTCAGGAATAACCCCGAGGAGAAAACAGGTTTCAAGCATATGATCATACAGGGCAAAATCAAGGGGAATTTCGTCCAGAGAAGACATCATGGCGAGATGTTGTTTTTGAAGGGCGTAAGCCTGAGTGAAAAATTCTTCCTGGGAGATATGTTTAGCCCAGTATTCTTCAAGGGCTTTTTTCCATTCTCGATTTCGTCCAATTCTGGGAAAACCTACAACGGTAATACGCATACAATCCTCCTTTTTGAAGAGAATACAAAAGACAACACCAGCGAAAAACCTGGAAGAGAAGAAAAAAGGGAAAAGTTTAAGGAGAAAGAGAGACCATAGTCGAACCCTCCGTTCGTGGATTTTCAGGCAAGTCTCCTGGCTTGGCTTCATCCTACTCTCCACGCCTTCCCGGTTTCCCAGTGGCATCTGTGGATTTCGTCTGCCTTACAGTAGCGGGGGCTGCGCCGGATTTTCACCGGACTTCCTTTTTGAGGCTTTCGCCACCTGATGGTTTTATTGTAGGAGAAAGAGAGGAAAATGTCAAAAAGAAAAGGTTTTTGAAGAAGGGGGACGTTCCACATGTTGTCGTTCCACATATGAAACTGACTAGCTATTTTCACATTTCCTGTGAAGGGAAATAACTCAAAAGCTTTCTGTTCTGGTACCTATTGAAAAAAGAGTCGTGCTTGAAAAAATATAACGATAAGATAGGGGTATTACCCTGTTTCAGTTAAACCATTGTTCTTTGCTGAAACAAGGTCATAGCCCTGGGCCCTGGTGTCTCGGAAAGTTTCTTTCTTGCTGAAATATCGCCATAGCCCCTACCGCGGTGCCATATCTAAAAAGCCCCTATGAGAAAACAAGCCACGCGGGCTGGTAAGAGAATAGCTTGCTCTTTCATCACCCTTTTTTTCTGTACCCCACTTCGACTTCGCTCAGTATCCACCGGGCCACTTTTGCGGTCGTGTGTCTTTTGCCGAAAGGGGGAAGTCCTTCCGAAGTGAGGGTGCGTATCAGTTGAAAGTTGAAAGTTTGTAAAGTTTATAAAGTTGGGGGCAAGGTTCAGTAAGACGAGTTGTGGTTGCCGAAGTTCCGAGGACGAGGCAATGTCGCCCACGGAGGAAGGACTTCCCCTGAAAAGAAAAAGTCCCTTGCTTGTCCGCAAAAGCGGCGCACTATCCGTCCGAGGCGCATGCGTAGCATGCGACGAGGACAGCGTCCCTTTTGCTCCGCGCGGGAGCACTTCGTGAAAATAAGGAAGATGGGCAACAAAAAGAGCCCCAAACTGAAAGAAAAAAGAAGGTTAAACGGGTATTCAGTTTTTGTGTGAAGATAACCGTCTGTATGAATGTAAAACGAAAAAAATTTTAAGTTGAAAAAAAACTTGACAAAGACTTTTCGTTTCGCTAAAATAATGGCATAAATCATGGTGATAGGTACAGGAATATCTCAATATAGACATAGAAAGTGGAGGTAGTTATGGCTGATGTTTTTGACAAGGTGAAGGAAATCATCGTCGATAAGCTCGGCGTTGATGAATCCGCCGTGAAGATGGAGGCTTCTTTTGTTGAGGATCTCGGTGCAGACTCTCTTGATACTGTGGATCTTGTTATGGCCCTTGAAGAAGAGTTTGGCATTGATATTCCTGATGAAGAGGCAGCCAAGATTAAGACGGTTGGTGATGCTGTGAATTATATCAAGTCTCACCAATAACTTGTCGTGTGAGTAAAAAGGGGCTATCCTGTGATAGTCCCTTTTTTATTTTTTAGAAGAGAGTTTCATAAGTGAGAAAAGTTTTTCTTCAGAGAAGTTTGGCAGGTTATGAGAAGAGATTTTTTTGCCGATATTGTAAATGAAAGGAGAAAACGATGAAGAGATGGATAGTCGTAGGCATTTTTCTTCCGATGCTTTTTTTTGCTGAAGAGTTTCGTTTCAATCAGACAGTAGGAACAAAGTATCGTTTCAAAAATTTTGTGAAACAAACGGTATATGTGAATGATAAGGTTGCGGCGAATCTTGAACAACTTCACAAGGCAGTGATTGAGGTTTTGAGTAACGATGGGGTATGGGCTTATTGTCGTGGAAAATATGAGTATTATCTGAAGGATGTGGATCGTTATGAGGCTTTCCAGCTCAAGAATATCTATGATAGCCGTTTTCAGCGAGATACCTATGGAAGAATGATAGTGCCCGCCGATGTGGTTATGCCCGTGGTAAGGGGAGTACCTACTTTTCCGGCTACGAATCTTGTCCCTGGTATGACGTGGACAGCCCCCGGGGAAGAAGCTCAGGAACTCGTAGAGGGTCGGCTTTATCGGGTTCCTTTTGAGGCGAAGTATATTTACCTTGGAGAGGAAAAGGTGGAGAATGTGTCGTATCCGGTTTTTCAGGTGATGTATCAGGTGCGTTATTATCCTTCTGATAGGTATATACGCTCATATACGGGAATGACTACCATCAAACTATACTGGGATAGACAAAGTCAGGGGATTCGGTATTACGTAGAAGAGTATAATTTTATGATCACTTTGGCCAATGGGGAAAGCCAGAGTTTTGTAGGAACATCAGAAGGGCTTGTCGATGTACTTCAGGAGGAAGGGGTGAAAACCAACCTTGTGGCTGATCTTCAACAGGCGGTCAAAACCAATGAGGCCCTTTCTCTCCGTGAAGATGTGGATGGGATTATTGTGAATTTAGGGAATATCCTTTTTGAGTTTGATAAAGCCACCATTCGAAAGGAATTTGAAAAGGGTCTGGATCAGTTAGCTGAGGTGCTCAAGAAGTATCCCAAACTCGATATTGTGGTTTCCGGTCATACTGATTCTGTAGGGAATCCTACCTATAACCAAAAACTCTCTGAACTTCGGGCAAAAGCCATTGCTGATTATCTTCTGCAGCGTGGGGTGAGTCAGGATCGTATCTCTTATATCGGGTATGGGGATACAAAACCTGTGGCCAGCAATACCACAGCGGAAGGCAGGGCGAAGAATCGTCGTGTGGAGATTAAGATTATCACGAAAGAATAAGGAAAAAGAAAGCTATGACGAGACCCTTGCATGGGTGTTTTCTTCCCCTGTTTGGGTCAGGGGCTGCGCCCCTGAAACCCCGATTTTTCTGTTCACAAGGGCTGGTTTGTCTTTTTTATTCAAAAAAATCGGTTTATTTATTACGGCAAGGAACATTTTGATACTAATTTTTGTTTCTTTATTACTTTTTTGAGACCTTTGCACGAATGTGCAAAGGTCTCATGACCTTATTTCATCTAGAGGAGGGTGTTTTGCTGAAACAAGGTGATAGCCAAAGGGTATTTTGGTATCTTTCTTGAGTTGCGAGACAAGAATTTCCCTCATATTGACTTTTTTTTCTTTTGGCTTTACCATATACAAAGAAAAGAGGGAGAGGTTCATGAGGATTACTATTGAAGAAGCGATGCGCATCTGTGAGAAGTATGGAACGGAAGAAGTGCCGCTTGTTTTGCTGAAGGATGTGTACTTACGTCATGGAGCCCAGGTACTTCAACTCTCAGCTGGTATGCGCTTTGATCCCTCTCAGTATGATTTATTTGTCGATTCTCAGGTGAAAGAGATTGAGGTAGTCTATACTGATCGTCTTTTTGCGAAACTTGCGGCGAATTTTCCTGAGAAGTACCGTCTTCCTTTAGGGCAGAAGAGTCTCATTGAAATGGATAGGCTTCTTGAACAGGTGGATGGCGCCAATGCCATGGCCAAAAGGAAGCGTCATGTGATAGTGCTTGATGAGTTTTACCAGAAAAATTCACAGGGGGCGATGGAAACGGTTTTGCCTTATGGAACTGAACTTTCCTATAAGGATTGGAACACCATCAAATCCAAACTGAGTCGAAATGCGGTTATTAACTATCGTATTGATGAAACGGGGATTATTGTTTTTTCTCTGCTTGATTCCAAGGATCCAAAGTATCCACAGAAGTTCATGCAATTCACTGAGGTGGTGAGTCTTCTTGTGGAGAGTAAAAAACTTGGAGTTTCCCTTGCTCCGGACTTCTATCCTGAAGGGGATGTATATACGATCAATGAGTCAGGAAAACTTCTCACGACGTATAATGATAAAAAGATAGGTCTCATTCTTGTGGTTGATGAGGAGATCCATGATGAATACAAGAGGGTGTTGGCTCAGGTGAAGGCTTTCGATAGGTATGCTCGTATGCTGTTTATAAAAAAGTTTGACCCTGCTCAGAAACTGGAGATACTGAAAAATATCAAGAAGGCGTACTCCCAGTTTTTGTGGCAGGAGGAATAAGGTGAAAGAACAGTCGTTTCTGATATTCTGGGCAAATCTTGTATGGTTGGCCTTTCGGCGTTTTCGCAAGATGTGGCTATGGAGAGTGCTCCTTGTTCTTGTGAATGGCGGGATGCTCTTCTGGTTGAGTGAGATGCCATCAGGGGAAAAGTGGTGGTTGCTACTCTTGTTGTTTTTGGGTATAGAAGTGATTATCATCAATCTCAAAGCGCATCTTGAGAGTCGTTCCACGGTGGTTCTCTTGCGTTCTTTAGGCGCATCTCATCTTTTTTTAGTCGCCAATATGCTTCTGGAAATACTTGTGCCATATATTTTGGGAGTGGCTGTGGGTATAGGGATAAAAGGAGTGGCCATAGTTCAGAAATGGGGACCTTCTCCTTCTGGATGGGGGGCTTTTTGGATGGCTGTTCTTGTAGGATTGGCGTGTATTCTTGTGGTGGTACCGTTTACCACTCTTGTGATTGTTTCTAAACAGGAACGATATCTCAAGGAGATCTGATGCAGATTCGTCTTATTAATATTACCAAACGGTATAAAGTGACACAGGAGAAAATGCTTCTTTCTCTCAAACGGGTGAATTTAGATATCAACGAGGGAGACTATATCAGTTTGGTTGGTCCATCGGGAAGTGGAAAAACGACCCTTCTTCACACCGCTTTGGGTCTTCTTCGTCCTACCGAAGGGGATGTGTTCTGGAATAAGGTGTGTCTTTCTCATGCTTCGGATAGGGAGATTTCAGCTCTTCGACGGCGTTATTTTGGGATTGTGTTTCAGGAGTCTCAGTTTGTGGATGATCTGACGGTTGGAGATAATATTCTTCTCCCCCTTCTTATCAATGGTATTTCTGTTCGCTCGAAGCAAGCCTATTTTCGTACGCTGTGTGAGAAACTTCGTATTGATCATCTTGTGCATCTCTATCCTTATCAACTCAGTGGCGGGGAGAGGAAAAAAGCCAGTATTGCCCGGGCACTTATTCATAGTCCTGAGATTCTTGTTGCCGATGAACCAACGGCTAATCTGGATGAAAAATCTGCTCAGGAAATCTACAATATTTTCCAGAACCTTAACCAGCTGGGGCTTACTATCCTTGTGGCCACCCATGATGTGAGGTTTCGTGAGTATTGTCGTGAGGCCTATTCGATTTCAGAGGGAGAGATCACGGGGTTTACTCATTATCGTTAGGTGGTGGGGGAGGAAGAAAGGGCTTCTTTGTCTGAACAAATCGGACAAAGTTCATCAGTTCTCCCGGATCTTTTTTGGCCTTTTTAAGCCAGCTCGTGGTGAGAGAGAGGATTTTCTTTTCTCTCTCGAGATTCAGGGCTTCGATCTCTTTCATGGCTTCACGCTGAAGGGCAAAAAGCTCCCGGTTAATGTGCGTGATTTCTTCCAGAAGTTGAATCATCTCCTCCTGTTGCTGTGGAGAAAGGGAGTTCTGGCTTGTAAGATCCAGAAACTTCTTTTCATAAGTGGCTAACTGCTTGCGGAGAGAATTGCCCTTTGAGCGGGTGAGAAGAGTAATCTGTCGGACCTTTTGCATGTAGGTTTGCTGGATCTCGTTTACCTGTAAATACTGAAAAAGCATGACTTCGGTGAGGGATATTTGAGCCTCTGGTTCGTTCATCATCCTTTGCCTCATGGGACCTCTGACGTCTCGAGGGGGTTGCATCTGGGCGTATCCTATCCAGGGGAGGAGAAAAAGGAGAATGATTTTTTCTTTCATATATGTCCTTCCTTGTGTCTTTTTACCATAAGAGGGCAATTTCGGTATAATCGTCCATAAGCTGGGTGTCTTCGGTGGTGATATCGCTTGTTTGTTGGGCTATATTCAATGTGTCTCGTGAAGAAGAGAGGGCAAGACCTATCCAGAGACCGGTGATGAGGGTGAGACTGGCGGCTATGCCGGCAACCCATCGCCACGGATGAATGTGGGGAGCAGAGACGTAGGGAAGTATGGTTTCTGGCATGGTGTGGTTGCGCAAGCTCAGGTTCTGGAGTTGGTGTGAGAGTTTAGCATACTGGCCACACTGAGGACAGTATGTCAAATGTTCCTTCAGCCACTCTGGATAAGGAGTTTGAGGAAATTCATCGATGAAATCCATCACTTTCTTACATGTTTTTTTGTCCATAGGTTTCCTCCCATAGTTTCAAGAGTTTGAGTTTTGCCCGGCGGTAGTGAGACTTGGTGGTGGAGAGATTAAGCTTCAGGTTCTTGGCAATGGTAGCAAAATCCATTTCTTCCACATCTCGAAGGAGAATGACTTCTTTTTCTACCCTTTTCAGGGTATTCAGGGCCTCATAAAGCCAGGCTTCTTGTTTTTCGTTGTCTATGCGACTTTCCATGTCGTTTTCTTCAGTCAAAGTATTCCAGCCGTCGTCATCTAAAAAAACCGCTTGCGGTTTTCTTTGTTGTTTTTTGGCTAAGTTGCCGATAATGCGAAGCATATACCCTACGGCATTTTCCATTCTGCTTACCCGTGGCCAGTGGCGTGCGACTATCATACTTGCCTCCTGGACGATATCCCGGGCATTTTCTCTGTCGTGAAGGTAGCTGTAAGCCCAGCGATAAAAGAGGTCTTTGTTGGTGTTGTAAAAGTCCTCAAAATCCACATTCCCCGCCTTCTTTTGGTGTAGTATATAATATCATAAGGGAGATTTTCTGTCAAAAGATGCAGATTTCTCATGGTTTTCAGAGGAAAAAGAGGTTTGGGGATAAAGGGGTATGGGAAAGGTAGGAAAGTTGTCACTTTTTTAGCTTGAAGTTTATTTTTGCTGAAACATAGGAATAGCTGAGGTATGTTCTGAGAGTTAAGCACGAGGAAAAGGAATGATGCAGGACATAAAGCATGAAAAAATTTTTTCAAAAAAAGGCCAAAAATACTTGACAAAAATTTTATTTGTGGTATAATAAGGCAAAATTGTAAACGTTTACAAAATTAAATGTAAACGTTTACAAAAAAAAGAAAAGGAGGATTTTATGCGAAGAAACCTTCTGGTGTTGTTGGGTGTGTTGGTGGTGTCGGTGTTGTTTGCCGATGTATCGGCTATTGGAACATGGGGAGGAAGTGAGCTTGAAGTTTTCAAGGCCATGTGTACGAGTGTGGGTGTCAAGGTGAATTTTGAGACTACTCGTGATCTGGATGCCCTCATAGCCACTCGTATAGCCTCAAAGAATTTGCCTGATATTGCTATTCTTCCCAACCCCAGTATGCTGAAACGGCTTGCTGCTCAGGGTGTATTAAAGCCCATCACCTATGTGTCCAGGGAAGAGTTGTCTCAGACGATGGCCAGAACCATGTATGACCTTGGAAGTTATGGTGGAAAACTGTATGGTGTGTTTGTAAAGATTGCTAACAAGTCAGTGATCTGGTACAATCCAGAAGAATTCAAAAAGAATGGCTGGAGCGTACCGAAAACCTGGAAAGAATTAGTGGATCTTTCTGCAAAGATGGCTAAAGCGGGAAAGACTCCATGGTCCATTGGGGCTGATATTGGGTGGCCTCTTTCTGACTGGGTAGAGAATATCATGATTCGAACGGCAGGTCCAGAGCTTTATCAACAGTGGATTGATCATGAGATTTCTTGGACACATCCTTCTGTGAGAAAGGCCTTCCAGACGTGGGGTGATATTGTAGGAAATCCAAAATACCTCCTTGGTGGTATTGATGGAACACTTGCCACAACCTTCCAGAATGCTGCTTATGCTGTTTTCCAGACTCCTCCCAAAGCCTATTTGTACTATGAAGGTGATTTCATGGCCGGTATTGTCAAGGCACAGATTCCTTCAGCCAATATGGATTTCTTTGTTTTCCCTTCAATTGATCCTAAGTACGGAGCTCCTATTGTTGGTGGTGGTGATATTATTGTTGTTTTCAATGATACCCCTGAGGTACAAAAACTCATCAAGGGGCTTATTGATGTAAAGGCCCAGACGGTAGGAGCAGAAGGTGGCTTCCTTGTTCCCAATCGTAAAGTTCCTCTTACAGCTTTCAAGGATCCGGTTCTTCGCAAATCAGCGGAGATTGTGCAGCAGGCAGATATCTTTGTTTTTGACGCTTCGGATTTGATGCCTCCTGCCGTAGGAAATCAGGGTGGTTTCTGGGATGCAGCCAAGAAGTATATCCAGAATCCGAAGAATCTTGATAAAATTCTTCAGGAAATGGAAGCTCTGGCAAAGAAAAATTATTAAACCGGTGATACAGGAGAGAAGGGAGTGCCCTTTGTGGCACTCTCTACTCCTTTCTTTAAAGAGAAGATAAAAGAGGAGGTCTGTATGTTTTCAGTTCAGGGAACCCAGGGGGCAAGACAGAAAAGAAGGTATAATTATCGTTTTCTGAGGTATTATCTGTGGATGCTTCCTGCTTTTGTATTAGTCGTCTTTTTTCTGATTGTTCCTACCATACAAACCATTATTTTGAGTTTTCAGGTACCTCAGAGGGTGAGTGTTAGTGAACTGCGAAAGGATCTCATTCAAATTTTTTCTGAAACAGGGGGGATAGATGTTGATAGATATACCCTTTTACAGGATATTCCTTCCTGGCAGAAAGGGGTGGCTTTATTTCAGGAGAAATATCATTTTTCTTATAAAGAAAAAATTGAAGACACTCTTACGGTGAATGATCTGGCCGAAATCTCCTATACACATCTGAAAGAAAAAAGTTCTATCCGTTTTGGCATAGATCATTACAAGCGGATGTTTACTGACAGTGATATGCTTATCGCTTTTCGAAATAATCTTGTGTGGCTTGTGTTTTTTACGGTGTTTACGGTGAGTTTTGGTTTAGGGTTTGCGAAACTTCTCATGAATATTCGATGGGCTCCTCTTGCCAAAACTATTATTTTTGTACCTATGGCTATTTCCTATGTGGCGGCCGGTGTAATATGGTCTTTTATGTATGACAAGGATGTTCAGATTGGAACAATCAATGCTTTGTTGAATTTCTTGAATTATGTGGGAAGGTATTTCCGTATGAGTTCGGGATATTATGAAGGAATAGCGTTTTTAGGTAGACCGGAGACAGTAAATTTTGCTCTCATTGCGGCAGGTGTATGGATGTGGGTAGGATTTTGTATGACGGTTTTCAGTGCAGCTCTTGCTGCTCTTCCTGCTGACGTACGGGAAGCGGCTATGGTAGACGGAGCTACCCCTGTTCAGACATTTTTTCTTGTGGAAGTTCCTATGCTTTTGCCTACTATTACCGTGGTAACTACCACGATGGTGATAAATGTCCTCAAGGTATTTGATATTGTGTACACTATGACACAGGGAGGTCCATACGGCTCCTCTGAAGTGCTGGCAAATCGTATGTACCGTACGGCTTTTTAACGAGGGAAACTTTGAATATGCTGCAGCCATGGCGGTGATTCTGTTTCTCTGTATTGTTCCGGTGATGATTGGCAATATCAAGAGTTATTACATTGAAGAGAGTCAGAGGTAGAGGAGGAAGACAATGAAAGAGACAAGAATTCCTTTAACGAATAAACCTTATCATAAACCTTCTGAAATGTTTCTTATTAATGCGGTTTTGGTTTTGTTTGTGGTGATATGGATTCTACCAACCATCGGTCTTTTGATCACCTCTTTTCGTAAACCAGAGGCAATTGTGTCTTCGGGGTGGTGGATGGCCTTTTCTCGTGTGAATGAATTTACCCTTGAAAACTATCGAGCGGTTCTTCTTCAGGGAGGAGTGGGAAGGGCTTTTGTGAATTCGCTTCTGATTTCCATTCCTTCGACGATATTAGTGATTATCATTGCGGCTTTGGCGGCTTTTCCTTTGGCGTTTTTTAAATTCCCGGGAAGAACCTTTCTTTTCGTGCTTTTTGTTTCTTTGCAGGTTATTCCCCTTCAGATCACGCTGATTCCGGTGATGAAAATGATGAGTTCCCTGGGAATCTCTGGGACCTTTCCTGCGATATGGATGGCACATACGGCGTATGGACTTCCACTGGCTATTTATATCTTTCGCAATTTTTTTGCTGGTATACCCTATGCCATTATTGAATCAGCGGAAGTAGATGGAGCAACAAAGTTTCAGATATTTTCTCAGTTAGTGATACCTATATCCATGCCGGCTGTAGCAAGTCTTGGGATTTTTCAGTTTATGTGGGTGTGGAATGATCTCTTAGTAGCCCTTGTATTTTTAGGTGGGACTCCTGAAGTGGCTCCGTTGACTGTGAAAATAGCCTCTATGAAGGGTTCTCTTGAATCCGGGTGGCATTTGATGAGTGCGGCGGCTTTTGTCTCTATGGTGATTCCTCTTATTCTCTTTTTGAGTTTCCAGAAGTATTTTGTTGAGGGACTTACAGCCGGAGCGGTAAAAGGGTAATTGTTTTTCTATCTTTACCAACCATTTGAGAGAGAGTTTGTCAAAGGACGAAAAGATACAGAAAAGGAGGATAGAGATGGGTTACACTCCCTGGTACAAACATGCGGTATTTTATGAGCTTTATCTCAAGGGCTTTTATGATTCAAATGGAGATGGAATAGGAGATGTCAGGGGACTTATTGAAAAGCTTGATTATTTACAGGAGTTGGGGATTGATTGTATCTGGCTTCCTCCTATTTATCCTTCTCCGGAAAGGGACGATGGATACGATGTGGCGGATTATTATACCATTGCCCCTAAATACGGTACGATGCAAGATTTTCAAGAGTTGCTTAAAGAGGTACATAAGAGAGACATGAAACTGATTATAGATCTTGTTCTCAATCATACCTCTGATCAGCATCCATGGTTTCAGGAAGCCAAAAAAGGGCCAACATCTCCTTATTTTCACTACTATGTCTGGTCCAAGACGCCGGAGAAGTATAAAGAAGCCAGAATTATTTTTCTTGATACAGAAACCTCCAATTGGGCGTACTGTGAGGAGAATGGTTATTATTACTGGCACAGGTTTTATTCCCATCAGCCGGATCTCAATTATGATAACCCTGAAGTAAGAAGGGAGATGAAGAAGGTTCTTTTATACTGGCTTGATATGGGAGTGGATGGTTTTCGTGTGGATGCGGTACCGTATCTTTTTGAAAGAGAGGGAACAAACTGTGAGAATCTTCCCGAAACTCATGAATATCTGAAAGAATTGAGAGCTATGGTAGAAAAACATTATCCGGAGGCTATACTCCTTGCTGAGGCAAATCAGTGGCCCCAGGATTTGTTGCCCTATTTCGGCAATGGAGATGAATTCCACATGGCTTTTAATTTTCCCTTGATGCCCCGTCTTTTTATGGCACTAAAAACCCGGGATGTATCTCCTATTGTAAAAATAATGGAAGGGCTTCCAGAGATACCAGTTCAATGTCAATGGTGTAACTTTCTTCGCAACCACGATGAACTCACCCTTGAGATGGTGACTCCTGAGGAAAGGGAGTATATGTGGAAAATGTATGCCCCGGAAAAGCGCATGCGTTTGAATCTTGGAATAAGACGGAGGTTAGCACCTCTTCTCGATAATGATCAGAGGAAGATTCGACTTTTGCATAGTGTTCTTTTTACTCTTCCGGGAACACCTATTTTGTATTATGGGGATGAAATAGGAATGGGAGACAATATTGCTTTGCCCGATAGGAATGGAGTACGAACCCCCATGCAATGGAATACTTCTCGTAATGCGGGATTTTCCGTTGCTCCTCCAGAAAGGTTGTATGCCCCTGTTATAGAAAAAGGGGATTTCTCCTATCAGAAAGTGAATGTGGAAATAGCTTCTCATGATCCTTCTTCTCTTTTCTCCTGGATAAAGGGCTGGATCGCTCTTCGTAAAAGAAATCCAGTGTTTGGGATGGGAAAAATTGAATTTTTCTCTGGAAAAGATCCAGCCCTTCTCTGGTATAGGGTTTATGATGGGAAGGAAGAGGTGCTGGTGTTTGCTTTTTTTGGTGATATGGAAAAGGAAATTGTGCTGGATATGAGGCAGTGGCAAGGAAAAACTCTGATTGACATAGAAGGCAAAAAGCCCACCTTTTCTTTGAACAAAGAAACAGTGGTCTGGAAATTTTCTCCCTACGAGTACAAGGTTTTTCTCGTCAAATAGAGAGCTGCCAGAACAGGGGAGAGGGCGTTGTTGATTAAAAAAGGACAACGCCTTCTCTTTTTTTAGTTTCTTATAATCAATTGGGGGTCAAGGCGCAGGTGAAGGAGGTCTTCTTCTGATTTTTTGTGAAGGAGTTTCAGAAGATGGGATGCCCCCAACTTTCCCATCTCATGAGCAGGTTGTCGAATGGTGGTGAGTCCAAGATAAGCCGAAGGGGGAAGATCGTCATATCCTACAATGAAAATCTTTTTTTCTATCTCCTGACGGGCAGAAATACCCCCATAGGCCAATTCATCACAATAAAAGAAAAAACCATCCACTCCCTCTTTTGTGGCCAATCTGAGGGTGAGTTCATAAGCTTCCTGAGTATAATGGCTATAAGGGAGATGAGAATCAACGGAAATATATTCCTCAATCAAGGAAATGGAGAGATGATGTTTCTGAATATAGTTTTTAAATCCTTCAAAACGTTCCTGTTGTTGAAGGGTATGCCTGTTTTCTCCTATTAGGGCAATTTTGTTGAGAGAATGCGAAAGAAGGTACTGAGCGGCAAGTTCTCCTCCCTTTCGGTTGTTCACATAAATGGAATGCACATAGGGAAGGTGATTTTCCACTACAAGGAAGGGAAGATGATGGTGGCGAAGAAGGTGCGCTTCTTCTCTTGAAATCCGAAAATTGATAACGAGAAGTCCAGCTAAGTTTTCCTCAAGAATATGGGGAAAGATAGAGGACTGGCTGAGGTTAGGGATATTAAAGACAAACAAATTGTATTCTTCTGCTCGTAGTACATCATAGATCCCTCTAATGATTTCAATAAAGAAGGTTTGAGTAATGTCTGGTATGAGGATACCTATAGTTCGAGAAGTAGTCTGTTTTTTGACCAGTTTCTGGGCTATACGGTTTGGTCGATAGCCGCGCTTTTCTATAACTTCAATGATCTTCTGATAGGTTTCTGGTTTGACGTTTGTGCCACCTTTAAGCACCCGGGAAACAGTAGCAATGCTGACCCCTGCTTCTCTTGCAATATCACGAATGGTGCTCATGTTTTTTCTCCGTCAACTTTTTATTTTGGGGAGGAAATATGAGAGAAGATTTCTATATAAAAGTATAATACAAAAAGTTTTTTTTGTCCATTTTTAGCAGAGAAGCGCTGTTGGCATCCGAAGTTCTTGAGAAAACACTTTTGTTCTCGCCTTGTTTCAGCCTAAAGTGAGACCCTTGCACGGGTGCTTTCTTGCCCTTTTTAGGTCAGGGGCTACGCCCCTCTTCCCCGCTTTTTCTGTTTACAGGGGCCGGTTTGTCTTTTTTGTTCAAAAAGAGAGGATTATTTATTGGTAACGTTTTTTTCAGGAGACCTGCAGTGGGAAGATGAGGAAAAGCAAAAAAAGTTCCTCCCTGGCCGATAATAGGACACAAGGAGGAACCCATGCGTAAAGAATTCACCTTCACTTTGACTATCGACTACCCTGACACAAAACTTGAGACGTTAGTGGTGGTTTTTCTCCAGGCCATCAAAGGAGTGTTTGAGTCATTTGTTCATCAGATTTCTGTAGAAGTGGCAGAAAAAGAAATAAAAGAAGGTCGTATCACCTGTACATGCGGAGAAAAACATCACTTCATATGGAAAACAAAGCATGGAAAAAACACTGTTTTTGTTCTGATGCCCTTTGGAAAGATCACTCTTCCTCAGCTCCAAATTCAATGCAAAAAGTGTGGAAGAAAACTTTTTCTCACAAGATCTCTTCTTGGTGTAGAAAAGCGAAAAAGGCAAATCCTGAAAGATATCTACAGAGTGGCTTTAGCCGGGGCTCTTACCACCTATCGAGTGGCCGCTCGTATTCTTTCCTTCACAGGGTATAAAATAGGTCTTAGCACCCTCTGGAAAAACCTTCAAAATATTGGGAGAAAGATACATTTCAGTATCTCAGAAAAAGAAAAACCCTGTGGAGAAGCCGATGGGACGGGTATTCCTGTTCAGGGCAAGAAAAAAGGAGAAGAAGCTAAAATTCTTTTGCAGGAGAGGCAACAAGCCTCCCCATTGACAGGAAAA
Source organism: Longinema margulisiae (assembly GCF_025266855.1). GTDB lineage: Bacteria > Spirochaetota > Brevinematia > Brevinematales > Thermospiraceae > Thermospira. The sequence continues at coordinate 2,373,516 of NZ_CP053071.1, read as the reverse complement.
AATACAAGAATAGCAGGCCTTCTTGTGGATAATTACCATGCAGGTTGGGACAAACTTCTTAAGCCCATTCAAGAAAAACACTCTTTTTCTCGGTTTTTTCTTGTTGTCGATGGAGATACAGGGATTAACCAGGGCAAACATCCCGGTATCGTTTTTCAACGATGTTTGTGGCATGTAAGTTATCAATTGAAGTATTTTCTTCGTCTTGATAGAGTGAGATATCGTTCTTCTGAGTGGACAAATATTGTCGCTGAAACAGGGAAAGCCTGTTTCTTGGGGTACAAAAATGACTGGCAAACAAGACTTGGTTATCAAAGCGAGCGCAGACAGCATATTCAGAATCTTCTTGACTTATTTCACGAAAAAGGGCGCAAACATTGTTTTTATTATCTTCTTCGTGCTCAAAAAGACATGTTCGCCTGTGACAGTGAAGATGGTTTGCCAGGAACAACCTCAAGGGCAGAACGGGTGATGCGAACCATAAACCAGAGAATGGATGTAGGGGTATGGAAAAGAGAAGGGGCAACCAATGTTCTTGCTGTGCGTTTGCATTACTACTATAATCGTGATGAGGCTATCGATGGTGTCTACTGGCAGGATGTGATATAAAACATAGGGATGGTACGTACTTATTGCCCTGTTTTATGGCCTAAAAAGGGTACTTTCCCCAGAAAAAACTTGTTTATCTAAAATGTTCCCTGTATACTACAGTTGACAAAAATCTTTTGAGCCAGGGGTAACTTCTTTATCCTTTTCTCTCTCTTTCAGGTCTCCTGTTGGAAACGTAATCTATTTATTATTCCAAAGAATATTTTTATACTATTTTTTGTTTTTACTACTTTTTTGAGACCTTTGCACATTCGTGCAAAGGTCTCATTATTTTACTTTTTCTTTCTTTTGCTTTACAATATATTCTCTATTTTTTGGATGAGGTGAGAGATGGAAAAGACAGAAAAAGAACGCCTTGAAGAGGTTTCCAAAAAGCTGCGTGCTAATATCCTGATGATGCTTACCGAAGCAGGAAGTGGACACCCTGGTGGTTCCCTTTCGTGTATTGATATTTTGACCTATCTTTTCTTGAAGGAAATGCGTTATGATCCTGCCAATCCCCACTGGCCAGAGAGAGATAGGTTTGTCCTTTCCAAAGGGCATGCAGCCCCAGCCCTGTATGCCATTCTTTCTCATGTGGGATATTATTCTTCAAATCTCTTGAAAACCCTTCGTAAGCTTGGAAGTCCCCTTCAGGGACATCCTGATAGCCGAAAGCTTCCCGGTGTGGAAAGTTCGACGGGATCTTTAGGTCAAGGTATTTCTGTGGCGGGTGGAATGGCGTTGGCCGCCAAAATGGACAAGCGTCCCACTCGTGTGTACTGTCTTGTGGGGGACGGAGAGATTCAAGAAGGTCTTGTATGGGAAGCCGCGATGGCTATAGCTCACTTTGGGCTTGATAATTTCTGTCTTTTTGTGGACAATAATGGACTTCAGATTGATGGGCTTGTGGATGAGGTGATGAATGTGTATCCTATTGCTGAGAAGTTTCAATCCTTTGGATGGCATGTGATGAATATTAATGGTCATGACTTTGAGGAGATAGAAAAGGCCCTTCAATTTTTTCAGACCAATCAGGGGACTGGAAAACCAACCGTGATTGTGGCCAAGACGGTGAAAGGCAAATGTGTGAGTTTTATGGAGAACAAAGCCCATTGGCATGGGGTTGCTCCGACCAAGGATGATCTTCTCAAGGCGCTGGATGAACTGGGTTGTCTCGAAAGTATGGAAGAATGGAATGCGGAGGGAGAATAATGGCGGAGACAATGTTAGCCACTCGTGATGTGTATGGAAAAACCCTTGTGGAAATTGGAAAAGAGAACAAAAATCTTGTTGTTCTTGATGCCGATCTCTCTGAATCAACAAAAACAGCCATGTTTGCCAAAGAGTTTCCTGAGAGGTTTTTCAACTTTGGTATTGCAGAATCTAATATGATGTGTTTTGCGGCCGGGCTTGCTCTGAGTGGCAAAGTCGTTTTTGCGAGCAGTTTTGCTATGTTCGCTACACTCAGGCCATACGAACAGATTCGTAACTCTATTGCTTCTCAAAATCTCAATGTGAAGATTGCGGCCACTCATTCGGGGGTGAGTGTGGGGGAAGATGGGCTTTCTCATCAGACGGTGGAGGATTTAGCGATTATGCGGGTGATGCCCAATATGCAGGTCTTTGTTCCTGCTGATGGCGTGGCAACAGCAAAGATTGTGAAGCAAGCGGCTCTTTGTCCTGGACCTGTCTATATTCGTCTCAATCGACCAAAAACGGAAGTGATCTACGATGAAAGTTATGATTTTGTGATTGGCAAGATGAATGTGATTAAAGACGCTCCAAGGGCTGATGTGGGTATTATTGCTATTGGAACCATGGTCCCCAATGCTTTGAAGGCGGCAAAGCTTTTAGAGGAAGAGGGGTACTCGGTGATTGTGGCTGATGCGGCTTCTCTCAAGCCATTGGATAGGGAAACGGTGGTCCGGATAGCCAAAAGCAGTCGTTTAGTGGTGACGGTAGAGGAACACAGTATTATTGGAGGGCTTGGTGGTGCGGTTGCAGAAGTGCTCTCTGAGGATTTTCCAGCCAAGCTTCTTCGTATTGGGATTATGGATGTTTTTGGAGAGTCTGGTTCTCCTGCGGCTTTGTATAAACACTTTGGGCTTACTCCAGAAGATATTTTCCGCAAGATTCTGAAACAGATACGCTGATGGCGTACAAGCATATCTATGGGCCTGTCCCGTCCCGTCGTTTGGGCATCTCGCTTGGAGTGGATCTTTTTGAAACCAAGACGTGTAATTTTAACTGTGTTTATTGCGAATGTGGGAAAAATAGTCGTTATGTCTATGAGAGAGGCCACTTTGTTTCTCCAGAGGAGATTTTATCTGAGATAGAAGACTTTCTTGCCAACCATCCTACTCCACAGTCTCTGACGTTTTCTGGTTCTGGAGAACCTACTCTCTCGCTTGATATTGGTTTTCTTCTCAAGGAACTTTCCCGTCGGTATCCTGCTATTCGTCTCACTGTTCTCACGAATGGAAGTCTTTTGTGGGATAGGGATGTTCAGCAGGATCTTCTTCCTGCTCATCTTGTGGTGCCGTCGTTAGATGCTGTTACAGAAGAGGCCTATCTTAAGATTGATAGGCCATATAAGATCTATCCATTGCCAAAGGTGATTGATGGTATAGGTGAGTTTTCTCATCGTTTTCGAAAACAAGAAGGCCGTGAGATCTGGCTTGAGGTATTTATTGTTCCTGGAGTAAATGATGATGAATCTCATACCAGACAACTCGCTTCTGTGATTCAGGAGATAGGGTGTGATAGGGTACAGCTCAATACCTTAGATAGACCCCCAGCAGAAGAATGGGTGAAATCAGCGTCTGAAGAGGTTCTCCGGCATATACGCGAAACACTCGTTCGACAAGGGGTGAAGATTCCGATAGATATTCTCAAGCGCTATAATGTTCGCTCTGAGTTGACCCGTTATCATCAGGATGTCGAATCAGCCATTCGTGAGGCTCTTTCTCGACGCCCGATGAGGCTTTATGAACTTAGTCTTATGGTAGGGGCGGAGGTCGAGGAGATAACCCCCTACTTAGACATTCTTCAGAGAGAGGGAAAGGTGAAGGCTATAATTCAAGAGGGAGAGATTTTTTATCACATGGTGAAATAAGGAGAGGCCAATAAAACCATTCTAAGACCCTTGCACGAATGGGCAAAGGTCTCATTCTCCACTTGTGAAGGTGTATTATTCTTTCTTTTTGAACGGTTTTGAGGCTTCTAACAGAAAACGCTTGATCTTTCGAGAAGAGGTCTTGGGAAGTTCTTCATAAATGAGTTCAAAATCGACGATTTTCTTGTAAGCGGGCAGATCAGCCGTGAGTCGTTTCAGCTCCTGGGCGAAAAGTTCATAGAGGGATTCTTCGTCGAAGTTTCTCTCATTTTTGTCACTGAGAAGTTTGATGGCTTCCATATTGGGGTATATGATAGCATACGGAACTTCTCCACGACTTTCCCAATCTCGTCTTCCGATCACAGCCACTTCACTAATATAGTCGCTCTGGGAGAGGAGGTTTTCGAGTTCTTCTGGGTAAACGTTCTTGCCACCGGCTGTGACAATGATATTTTTGATGCGTCCTGTAATCCAGAGAAAACCCTGTTTATCAAGAAAACCAATATCCCCCGTATGGAACCAGCCGTCTTTGTCAATGACTTTGGCGGTTTCTTCTGGCCTATTCAGATATCCCTGCATGATATTTGGCCCACGGGCAAGAATTTCTCCATGACCACGTTTGTCGGGATTGTCAATCTTGAGTTCCACATGCTTGAGGGCGTATCCAACGGAACCAAATTTGTTGACCGTGAGATTATTGCAGGTGAGAACAGGGGAGGTTTCGGTGAGGCCATATCCCTGAGCGACATAGATACCAAGGGTATTGAGACCGATCAGGATTTCTTTGGCTATAGGACCACCACCGGAAATGAAGAAAATCAAATCTGAGAGTCCTAACTTTTCTCTCACTCCACGGAAGAGGATTTTTCCCGGGTTCAGGGAGGTGAGTTTGTAGACAAAGCGTGAGAAATGGAACATAGAGTTAAAGAGAAATCGCACGAGAAAATTTTTTTCTTTGACGGTTTTCATGATGTTTTTGTAGATCTTTTCGAGAAACAGAGGAACAATCACTAAGCTTGTGACTCTGCTTTGCTTGAAAGTAGAGATAATAACATCTGTCCGAAGGGAGGAAACAAACCAGATAGAACCACGGGTGAAGAAGGGAACAAGGAGTCCCCCCATGGTGGGAAAAGTGTGGTGGAGAGGAAGAAGGGTAACCCACCGGTATTCAGGGCTGAATCGCTCAAGCATCTGGATGTCATCGAGGTTGCTGGCGAGGTTTTTGTGGGTGAGGAGTACTCCCTTGGGGTTTCCTGTGGTCCCGGAGGTGTAAATAAGGGCCGCGGCGTCTTCGCTAGAAAGCGAAATACTCTCATAAACATTGGCACAGGTTGTCTGGCGTATATTTTTTCCGGCTGTGATGAGAGAGAAGAAGTCCAGCATCTTTTCTTCTTGAAAAAGAATCTCACAGTTTTCTGTGAGAGAGAGGTCTTTTTTGTGGTCGGAGAGGGTCTTCTGGAGTTTTTTCGGAAGAATGGAGAGATTCAAAAGCCGGGAGAGAAGATCCTGCGCTTCTCGTTTTTCTTGAAGGTGAAGGGTTTCTTCGATAGGGTCAAAGACCACGATATGACGAAGGGGAAGCGTGTTTATGGAGGAGAAACGTTCTTTCTGGGCAGCTGAGAGGAAAAGAATCTTGGCTTCGCTATCCCTGATGAGGTTTTCTAATTCTTGAGGTGTGAGAAGGATATCAAGAGGGACAATCACAGCCTCCATACTTACCGTCGCCAAATAGACAAGTGCCCATTCGGTTCGATTCTCAGAGAGAAGGGCAATCTTGTCCCCTTTGGTAATGCCTAAAGAGAAGAGGGCTTGCGAAAGGGAGAGAATAGTATCTTTGGCGGTGGGGTAGTCCATTTTTTCAAAGGGACCTGTTGTGCTATTTACAAACGCTATGTGTCCGGTGAGTTTTTCGTCTATAGAGGTGACAATCTCTCTCAGGGTTTGAAGATTTTGAAATGGTCGAGGATATCTAGGATCGGCCATAGAACACTCCTTTTCGTTGTTCAAAGTATAAAGAAAATTTTCTTTTCTGTCCAGAGGGGAGAGAAAATTTTTTTTATTTTCTCAGACAAAGGGCTACCTCGATGGCGTTTTCCATACTTTTTGAGGAGGCTATGCCCTTGCCGGCAATATCAAAGGCGGTTCCGTGGTCTGGAGATGTCCTGACAAAAGGAAGACCAAGGGTGAGATTGACACCGCTTTCAAAAGAAACCATCTTGAAAGGAGCAAGCCCTTGATCGTGATAGAGGGCTATAACCACCTGATACTTTCCCTGCAGGGCCTGAAAAAAGACGGTATCCGCAGGAAGAGGCCCGTCAACAGCAAATCCCTTTTGTTTCATTTCCTCCACGATGGGAATTAGGATGGTTTTTTCTTCATTTCCCAAGAGTCCTCCCTCTCCAGCATGGGGGTTGAGACCGCAAAGGGCCACTTTTGCTTTTGGACCAAAAAGGTTCAGGGCAAAAGAAGAGGCCATTTCGATGGTTTTCGCGAGATGAGAGGGGGAGAGAAGAGAGGGAACTTCCCGGAGAGGAATATGGATGGTTTCCAGGACAACGCCGAACTTTTCTCCCCAGAAGGCCATGCGGTATTCCTCTACTCCGAAGGTATCAGCAAGAAAGGTGGTATGGTCCACAAAATGCTTGTCCCACAGGTGAACTGTGCGCTTGGAGAGGGGAGCCGTTACTAAAAGAGAGGAAACCCCTTGTCGAATAAGTTCTATCGCCCTCATAAGAGAAAGGTAAGCGATTTTTCCTCCCTCGGGGCTTTCTTGCCCCCAGGAGAGGGAAAAATCCACTTCTTCTCCTACGTATTCCCATACAATGTCCTCTCGTGAGAGAAGAGGGGAGAACCATTCTTTGATGGCGGGGTGGGAGATCAGACGGTACCTTACTTCGCCCCGTTTTTCTCTTTTCTGGAGGGCTTTGAGGGTGATTTCAGGACCAATGCCAGCGGGATCGCCAAGGGTGATCAAAATTTCGTGGGTTTTGGGCATTTATTCATGCTTTTTGTAGAGATCGATGATGGCATCCTTGATAGCCATATCGGGACGGCTGGCGATATGGAGGTTTCCCTCTAACATCACACCATTCTGGATCATAATCTCTGGGGTGCGAATGTCCCCAAGGACTCTTGCCGTAGGCATGAGAATAACCCGGTTTTTTGCCTTGATATTGCCTATCACTATCCCTTCAATGATAATATTTGATCCCTCAAGATTGGCTTTGACCTTTCCATTTGGTCCAATGTATATCTGATCCACCATCAGAAGGGTTCCTTCAAATCGACCATCTATTTGAAGGGTACCATTGATGAGCATTTTGCCTTCGAAATAAGACTTTTCTCCAATAACGGTATTGGCATCTACTTTGACTGGCATACTACTCCTCTACTTTTGAAATATCTGGTATCTTGATGTAGTCAAGAAATTCTTCGACATATCGAGCAAGATCCTGGAGGGCTTTTTGGGCGGTTACTCCATTAAGAGAACTATCGGTCCCTTCGATCTGAACAATAGCTTCAGGGTCTAAAAGGGCCTTGACCCCCTCTTCTTCTGAAGAGAAAATACTTTGTACAAAGGTTTGAAGAGAACGCAAAAATTTCCCCACTCTCAGGATAATATCCCGATATTGTTTATTTTGAAGTTGAATGAGTCTTGATCGATATTCTTTGTTGTTGGTGAGTTCAGCATGGGCAATCTGATCGCTGATTTCCCCGTATTCACTTACCACCTTGAGTGTATCATTGTAGAGCGTGTAGAATTGATCTCTCTGGTAGGCATGGCCGTAGTCCAACTTGAGGTTTTGTTCGGAAAGAAGGCCAAGATACTCCTGGCCAAAAAAGCGGAGGTAACTCCAGATGGCATTGACTTCTTCGTTTCGGGTATTGGGAGTTACGGGTTCCACACGAATATTATTCAAGATACGGTAAGTTGCCCGTTTGTCATGGAGGCGTTCCTCAAAGGCCATTTCAAGATCCTGGAGTGAAATACCATATCTCACAAGATCCTTTTCTTCAAACTGTCCTAAATCAAGTTTTTGAAGATCTTTGTCAATCTGTCTGAAGGTGGTTTCAAGTTCAAATTTCTTGCTGTCGTCTTTGGTAGTCTTGTAAACCAGGAGAAGTTTTTTTCGGGTTTGTTCGATACGTTCAGCAATATATTCCTTTGTTCCCCGAATGAGATCCGATGCCTCCATAAGACTCCCTCATTGGATTTTATTCATTATATGATAAAACCGTTTTTCTGTCAACTTTTGGGAAAACAAGGAATTTTTGCAAAATCAAGAGGTATTTCTTTATTTCAGCAAATCGAAATTCGATAACAAAAAGTATTCTTTATACTACAGGACATAAATATAATATTTTTTTAACAAAAATTCATCAAAAATTCACGGTATATTCACTCACAATTCACGGAGGTTCTTTATACTCTACAGCGACAAAAGGTGATGTTTGGGGAAACTTGACAGAAAAAGAGAAAACCCTTAATTTATAGAAAGGAGGTTTTTCCATGCGAAAAACATACCTCTTGGCAATGATCGTCATTGCCGCTCAGGTCTTTGGTGTTGATTTGAATGCTGCAGGTGCTACTTTCCCTGAACCTCTGTATGTGGCTATGTTCAAACAGTATACGGTTCACCGTGTGAACTATCAGGGAGTAGGATCTGGAGCAGGTATCAAGCAACTCATCGCCAAAACGGTGGATTTTGCTGGGTCTGATGCTCCTCTTACTGATGATGAGAAGAAGCAGGCTGGTGCTGAGGTTCTTCACATTCCTATGGCGCTTGGGGCTATTGTAATGGTGTATAACCTTCCTGGTAATCTTAAGCTTCGCCTTGATGGGGATACCATCGCCAAGATTTACCTTGGCCAGATCACCAAGTGGAATGATCCAGCTATCGCTAATCTCAACCCTGGTATAACTCTTCCTGATCTCAACATTGTGGTTGTGCGCCGTTCTGATTCTTCCGGTACCACCTATAATTTCACGTTGTACCTCACCAAGATTAGCAAAGATTGGGAGAAGGAAGTTGGTATTAGTAAGTCTCCAAAGTGGCCTGTGGGTATTGGCGGCAAGGGTAACCCTGGCGTGGCTGCTTATGTGAAGCAGGTTCCCGGAAGCATTGGCTATGTGGAATTTGCATATGCCAAGCAGAATGGTCTTGCCTATGCTCTTCTCAAAAATGCTGCTGGTGAGTTCATTGATGCCGCCGATCCCAAGTCTTTAGCTGCCGCTATCGCTACTGTACCTGCTGATGGTATTGCGGATGTGGTGAATAGTCCTGCGAAAGGGGCTTATCCTATTGCGGCTACTACCTGGATCCTTCTCTACAAGGATCTTTCCTACCTCAAGGATGCCGCTCGTGCCAAGGCTATTGTGGATACCCTCTGGTGGATGGCTCATGAAGGTCAGAAGGTTCATCCTACCTTAGACTATGGTCCTCTCTCTACTCAGGCTGTGAAGGTTGCTGAAAATCTGTTGAATTCGGTGGTTTTTAATGGAAAGAAAGTCCGTTAGTTCTATGGTACAAACCCGTGAGAAGGCAAATGCCTTCTCACGGTTCTTGTTTTCATCTTCTCTGTGGTTTTCTGTAGGGTTTGTGGCTCTTTTTATTCTTGCGACGCTTTTGAGTCTTTTCGCCTTTTCTCTCCCTGCGATTAAGCATAATGGCTGGAATATCTTTTTTGGTCAGGAATGGCATCCTGATGCGGGTATCTTTGGGGGCCTTCCTTTCTTGGCAGGAACCTTTCTCACGTCTGTGTTGGCGATTTTGATCTCTCTTCCTTTTTCAATGGCTTTGGCTATTTTCTTAGGAGAGTATCAACCTGAAGGGGTGCTTTCTTCTCTTCTCAAAACTGCCGTGAAACTTTTAGCCGGCATTCCTTCGGTTATCTATGGAATGTGGGGGCTTTTTGTGCTTGTTCCTCTCATTCAAAAATGGCAAATCTCTTTGGCTTCCTTTGGAGTGGTGCCTTTGGGAGTGGGGATACTCACCGCGGCTTTGGTGTTAGCGGTGATGATCTTGCCGTATTCTACCTCCCTTGCCTATGAAGTGATCCAGTTAGTTCCCAGAGACCTCAAAGAAGCCGCTCTTTCCTTGGGCAGTCCACGGTACAAGGTAATCCAGAAGATTATTCTTCCTTATGCCTCTTCAGGGATCCTTGCAGGACAGGTTCTTGCTTTTGGACGGGCTTTGGGAGAAACCATGGCTGTCACTATGGTGATAGGGAATATGAACCAGATTCCTACCTCTCTCTTCGCGGCAGGGAATACCATTGCCAGTGTGATTGCCAATGAGTATGCTGAGTCCACAGGCTTGCACACAACCTCCCTCTCTGAACTGGGGCTTCTACTTCTTCTTTTCACGATTGTTTTCAGTTTTATTGGACAGAAGATTATCAAAGCTCTCTCAATGGAGAAGTGATATGGACACAACGAAAACACATCTCAAGACGAATTTGATAAAGGACAAGGTGTTCTTCAGCGTGGTATTGGTGCTTTCGGTGGTGGTGGTTATTCCACTGGTGTGGATTATTGGGTATATCTTTTTCCGCGGGATCAGTGGCTTTAGCCCTTTTCTCTTTGTGAGAGATCAGAATCAGGGGGGGATTCTCAATGCCTTAGTGGGGACGCTCTTGATTACGGGTATCGCGACGCTTATGGCTACTCCTATTGGGATTATGACAGGGATTTATCTTGCGGAGTACAAGAATCGATTTTCTTCTTTTCTCCGTACTATTGTGGAACTCATTCAAAGTATCCCTTCTATTGTGATGGGGCTTTTGGCTTATATCTGGTTTGTTGTGCCACTTCGGTCCTTTTCGGCGCTTTCGGGAAGTATTGCTTTGGCACTTATTATGATCCCTGTAGTGGTGAAAAATACAGAAGAAAATTTACGCCTGATCCCTTCTATTCTCAAGGAGGCGGCCTATGCCTTGGGGGCACCCAAGCATGAAGTGATTTTCAAGATACTGATTCCCTGTTCTCTCAGTGGGATTACCACAGGAGTGCTGGTAGGTATCTCTCGAATTTTAGGAGAAACGGCGCCACTTCTGTTTACGGCGTTTGGGGCAAGGATCCTTCATGCCAATGTGTTGAAGCCTATGGAAACCCTTCCCACGCTGATATTCAAATACGCAACTTCTCCTGTGGATGAGTGGATATCCGTTGCCTGGGCAACAGCCCTTGTGTTGACAGTTACCGTTCTTCTCATAAATCTTGTCAGTACGGTGATAGTTAAACGATGGAAGGTGAAGTTATGAAGCCACTAATCGAAGTACGAAATCTCAATGTGTTTTATGGTGAACAGCAGGCTCTTATGTCTGTTTCACTGGATTTTTATCACAACAAGGTACACGCTATTATGGGACCTTCGGGTTGTGGAAAGACAACCCTTCTTCGTTGTCTTAACCGGATGCATGAGCTTGATCCCACCGTGCGGGTAGAAGGAGAGATTATCCTGAGTGGGGTCAATATCTTTTCTCTCTCCGCCATGCAGGTGCGTCGTATGACGGGAATGGTGTTTCAGCGCCCCAATCCCTTCCCCAATATGAGTATCTATGATAACGTGATAGCGGGATACAAACTCAACAATATCCCCCTCAAGCGCGATGAGGCGGATCAGATTGTTGAAGAAAGCCTTCGAAAGGCGGCCCTCTGGACCGAGGTCAAGGACAAGCTTCATAAACGCGGGACGTTTCTTTCAGGAGGCCAGCAACAGCGTCTCTGTATTGCCCGCGCCCTTGCTATGAAACCGCAGGTGCTTCTCTTGGATGAACCAACCTCGGCCCTTGATCCGAAATCCACAAGTCATATTGAAGAACTGATTACTGAACTCAAGTCCACCGTCTCTATTGTTCTTGTGACCCATAACATTGCGCAGGCGGGGCGTGTGTCTGATTATACCGCCTTTATGTACTTGGGGAATCTGGTGGAGTATGGTCCAACAGAAAAGGTTTTCACTGTCCCAGAGGACAAGAGAACCGAGGAATACCTCTCAGGAAAATTTGGATAGGAGAAAAACCATGTCTGCAAAGGAAAAATTCACCGATCTCAAGGCAGAGATTATCAAATACGCTACTCTCGTAGAAGAAATGGTGGATAAATCCCTTACTGCTTTTTTAGAGAAGAACAAATCGCTTGCCGAAGGGGTTATCGAGTATGATGAACGGCAGGCTGATATCTGGGAAAACAAACTTGATGAGGCCTGTATCAGTTTTATTGCCCTCTATCAGCCAGAAGCCAAGGTACTTCGCTTTGCGATGATGATCTACAAAATGGCCGGGGATCTGGAGAGGATCGGGGATATTGCCACCAATATTGCCAAAGATGCCTGTTCTTTGTGTGAATATCCCGTGGATTTTCCTCTTGAAAAGTACGAAAAGATGAAGAAAATTTCTCTGCAAATGCTTCGTCAGGGAATGGAAGCCTTTGTGCAGGAGGATCCTGTGAAGGCCATGGAAGTGATTCGTGCTGATGCGGAGGTGAATGCCCTTCGGGATAGCATCAATCATGATCTGGTAGAACACATGAACAAAAGAGAAGGGGATATTCTTCCCTGGCTTCTCATGCTGAGTGTTTCTCGCCATCTTGAGAAGATTGCCGACATCACGACGAATATTGCCGAAGAGGTGGTGTATATCACCGAGGGAAGGGTGATCAAGCATCATCGGTTATAAGATTTCTTTAGGAAAGGAAAACTCCCGAGGGCATCGTTTGATGTTTTCGGGGGTTTTTCTCTTTTGGAGAAGAGAAGGGGATGCCTTCTTAGGACAAGTTCTCTCCTTTTTTTAAAAAAATTCTTTTTATTTCTTTTCATATCAAAAAATTATGTGCAATCTTTTTGAGAGAAGGCGAGAACAGAAAATCTTTCGTGAAGCCCTAAACTAAGCAAAAAAGAAGATATAAGAGAGAAAATAAAGAAAGCGACAACAAAAACAAGACCTTGTGCTTTGAGTTTCCATCTCCACAAAAAAGTGTATTCTTTTGGGGAATTCTAAATATTTCTTTTTCCTATGCCGATAAATATATACAAGAAAAAGGATAAGAGAGGCGCGATGGCTATCACAGAGGCGATCTATCAGGACGAACGAGAGATCTTCAAACATTTTTCGATTTTTTGTGCCAATAAGGTGAAGATTATTCTTCGTGAGAGAAATACAGAGTTTGAAGCCACGTGCAAAGAGTGTAAGAACGGAGAGGTCTATTTCAGTTCTGTAACCAATCCTCATGGTCAATCCCTGGAAAACTACAAGATGCGTCCTCTTGAAGCAGAGGTTTCTTTTGGTTCGGATACCTTTCTTTTTACCGCTTATCCTACCTCGGCGAATTCTATTTCGCTTCCTGATGTTTTGCGAAGTCATCCCAAACGACGTTATCCCCGTATTATGGTACAGGGGAATCCTTATATCTCCAAGATGTACACTATTGTCAGTGTCCGGGTGGTAGACCCATCGATAGAAGACAATGAACTCTCACAGAAGATTCATCTGATCATCAGTACCATTGAAAGTAACCTTGTTCGTTCAGAAAACTACTCTATGGCAAAGGTGACCCTCTACGATGGGACAGAAAAAAATGTGATAGTACAGATTTTGAAAGAGTACAAAAAGCCTTTTGTGGTTTTCAATACCAGTAATTTAGCCCTGAAAGATGAGAACTATCTTACCTATGATAATTATGTGAAGTTCATGATGGAAAAGGGGGCTATCCGTGAGGCTATCATGGCTCACTTAGACAAGATCAAGGACTTCTATGTGAAAAACGGTATCAAAAGCGAGATTATTGTTCCTCTCATCTTTGAAGAGGAAACCATTGGGCAGATTCGGGTGGTGACCCAGAGGGATTATATCAACAAGAGCCACGTGGTTCGTTTGAACTCTCTTGCTGTGAATGCTATTGATAACCTGTTTACCAAGTGTTCGTTTGAGGTGGTGGCAAAAGAGCCTCAGCCTGTGATTGATCTTGGGGTGATGGGCATCAAGATTCAGGTAACGGATCCAGACCTTTATAAGTATATTCGTTTGGGGAGAAGGGTGTATATTCAGCTTTATTTTCCCGACGATACGGTGATTAAAACCATGGCAACGATTGTCAATGTCTATGATGATACCCCTGAAGGGCACAAGCCGATTGGGGTGAAGTTATCAAGCAATCTCGACTGGAAAGATAAACGCAAACTTGAGGAGTTTATTCAGTCTGTTATCCGTCTTCAAAAAACCCAGCCTTCTTGAGAGAACGGGTTATCTTCTTTTGACTTTTTCAGAGAGACGGGGCTTTTCTTTGTGGAAAAAAGATTCTTTATTGGCAAAAAAATAATTTTCTCTTTACTATGTACAAAATGAAAAGGAGAAAGGTATGTTTTCTCAAACAAAAAGCAAAGCGATATTTGAGAAGGCTATGTCAGCCTATTTAGCATGGGATAATACGGAGGAAGAGTGGAAAAAGGTACTCAGTCTTTTTGATGAGGCAGCAAAAGATCCAGAACTCACTCTTCCTGCGCTTCTGATGAAATATAGCCTTCTTGATGATCCGGATGAAGAGGAAGAGGTGATAGAGAGGCTTTTTAGGAATTTTCCCCAGTCAGTAGGGGTATTACTTGCTATATGGCGATATTATCTTCTGAATGAAAAAGAGATAGAAGCTAGAAGAATTCTTCAGAAAGCAAAAAAACAACCTCTTTTTTCTGCATGGGATGCCCTTATTTTAGGGCGTTTTTACGTAGATTATGAGAACAACAAAAAAAAGGCGATGCAAGCTTATACGCAGGGTATTGCCATGGATCCCACTATCCCATGGCTTTATATCTACCGGACAGAGTGTCAGACTGATGAGAAAAAGGTTATTGAGGATCTCACCAAGGCTATTGAACTTTTGCCTGAGGAGGAAAGCCTTTATGAGATGAGGGCTGGATTTTATGATCTGGTGGGCGAGATTCAAAAAGCCGTGCAGGATTATGAGTGGTTGCTTCAGAGGCGTCCTGATGATCCGGAGATTCTTTACTTGTTGGGGAGTTGTTTACTGGATCTTGATGAGAGAGAAAAAGGGAGAGCCTATCTGGAACGGGTAATTCAACTTGATCCAGAAGGAGAGATGGGAGAAGGCGCACAAGAACTCCTTGATGAACTTGATGAGGGAAAGTAGAGAAAAACTCTGAGAAAAGGCTTATATCAACGAAAAGGTGAGATTTAGACCAGAGCCAGCCTTCTGAGGAATCAAAGAGAAAACCCTTCGTTTTTCAAGAGAAGTCTTTTGAAAGCGGGATTGGGTGTATAACCACCCAATTCTTTTGGAAAGGCATGGCTTACCACTCTATGGCAGGGTATCACGAGCGGAAAGGGATTACGGGATAGGGCTCTTGCGACTGCTCGAGTTGCTTTGGGTTTTCCTATGAGGCGGGCAATCTCCCCGTAGGTTCTCACTTCTCCCCGTGGGATGGAAATGACGTGGCTAAAGACGCTCTTTTGAAAAGGGGTGAGAAGGTTCTGGTTATAGGGCGGCCAGGTTATCTCTTTGCCATTCAAATAGTCTATAAAAACCTCACAGAAAGGGTGGTTATCAGAGGGATGGGTGGAATCAGGGAGAGAGAGTTCCACTCTCTGAAGGACGCCATCCTCCTCTTCAAAAAAGATCGTCAAAAGGGGATGAGAACAACGCCATCTCATCTTATTTCTGATGAAGCATCGAACGAAGGGAGGCTATAGCAATACAGAGGGAGATGACTTCCATGGCTTTTTCGATCTCTTTGAGAGAGGGATAAGAGAACGCCAAACGAATAGAGGTGTCTTTTGGGTCATTTTTGTAGGGGAAGGTGGAACCAGCCGGGGTGAGTTTGACCCCTGCTTCATGGGCAAGAGAAACCACCATCTTGGCACAGCCAGGAAGGGTGTCCAAACTCACAAAGTAGCCTCCCTTGGGGTTCGTCCATCTCACAATTCCAAGGTTGGCGAACTGTTCTGAAAGGGTACGAACAACGAGGTCTTTTTTGGGACGAAGGATATCGGCGTGTTTTTTCATATGACTTTCAAGGGACTGTTTGTCCTTGAAAAAGAGAGCGTGTCGGAGTTGATTGAGTTTATCGTAGCCTATGGTCTGGATGCCATAGTGCTTTTTGAGAGCCTCTAAGTTTTTCTTGCCAGTAGCTACACAGGCTACTCCACCTCCGGCGAAGGTAATTTTGGATGTTGAGGAGAAGATATAAAACCTATCCTCACAGTGATGGTTTTTGGCCTCTTCAAAGACATTCAAAAGATGGTCTCCGGGGTAGTCGATATGATGAATAGCATAGGCATTGTCCCAGAAAATACGAAAATCAGGAGCAGCAGGCTTGAGAGTGACAAAAGCCTTCACCACCTCGTCCGAATAGGTGATTCCTGTGGGATTGGAGTATTTGGGTACGCAGAAGATACCTTTGATAGAAGGGTTGGATTCTACTAAGGAAACCACGGTCTCCATATCAGGACCATTGTCTCCAAGTCGGACAGGGATCATCTCAATCCCAAGATGTTCAAGGATGGCAAAATGTCTATCATAACCCGGAACAGGGCAAAGGAAAGAGATTTTTTCTTCATCTTTCCAGGGTTTATTTCCTCCAGGAACACCGTACAGCATCGCCTGGACAAGAACATCGTACATCAGGTTGAGACTGGAATTTCCACCGACGAAGATATTGTCAGCGGGGATATCCAATATCCAGGAGAAAAGGCGTTTGGTCTCAGAAAGACCATCTAATACCCCATAGTTGCGGCAGTCGGTATGGTTTTCACTTTTGTAGTGTTTTTCATCTACCAGAGAAAGCATGGGAAGAGAGAGATCAAGTTGTTCAGGGCTTGGCTTTCCTCTCGTCATGTCGAGGTGGAGTTTTTCTTCTTGAATGGATTTGTATTGTTTTTCCAGCTGGTCAAGAAGGACTTGCTTCTCTTGCGGGGAAAGTTCGTAAAGGTTAGCCGGCAGAAAAGCCATAGACATCTCCGCTTTCTTTTTTTTGTCTTTTTATTGTAGCGAAAAAGGTATTTTTTTGCAAAAAAGAAGGGGGGGTATTTGCTTTTGTCAGCCAACCAGTGACTTTTGTTGAAACATGGAAAAAAACATTGGTACGGGACCCTTGCACGAGTATTTTTTCCCTTTCTGGGTCAGGGGCTACGCCCCTGAAACCCCGCTTTTTCTGTTTACAAAGGCTTATATGCCTTTTTTCATCTAAAAAATAGGCTTGTTTATTATGAAAAGGAATATTTTTATACCACTTTCTGTTTTCTATTACTTTCTTGAGACCTTTGCACATTCGTGCAAAGGTCTCGGTACATCTTTTTCTTTGAAATGACGTTTTCTTTGGTAAAAAAGCCTCTTTGTTGAAAAAAAAATCTCTTTATGCTACAATAAATCCTCAATTTTTTTCCAGGAGGACTCTATGGCAGTAAAGATTGACCAGGCCACCTGTATTGGATGTGGGGTGTGTGAAAGTATCTATGCCGATCTTTTTGAGATGCAGGCAGATGGCAAGGCTCATGTGAAACCTCTCTCTGAGTATGACGCTTCCTTGGCCAAGGATGCCGCCGATCAGTGTCCTGTAGGGGCTATTTCGGTCGAATAAGCCAAAAAAGGGGGCGGGGAGTTTTGTGGACTTCGTGAAAGGGAAAAGATAATAACAAGGAGTATATATGTTTCGTATTTTAGTCACAGATAAACTCGATGCCGAAGGGGTAGAGATTCTCAGGCGTTACAAAGAGTTTGAGGTGGTGGAAAAGGAAACCCTCAAGGGAGAGGCCCTGATCCAGGAGCTCAAGGGGTATGATGCGATCATCGTACGGAGTGAAACGAAGCTCACCAAAGAGGTGCTCGAGGCCTCTGAGGGACTCAAGATTATCGCCCGTGCAGGAGTGGGAGTAGACAATATTGATGTTCCCACAGCGACGAAGAAGGGTATTGTCGTGGTGAATGCTCCTTCGGGGAATACGATTTCGACAGCAGAATATACCTTTGCCATGATGATTTCTCTTGCGAGAAAGATTCCCTTTGCGCATGCCTCTATGCAGCAGAAGGTATGGGATAGAAAAAGCTTCAAAGGGGTGGAACTCCTTAACAAGACCATTGGTATCATTGGTCTTGGTCGCATTGGAACAGAGGTGGCCAAGAGAGCCAGGGCTTTCGGGATGAGGGTTCTCGGGTATGATCCCTATCTCTCTGAGGAAATGGCTCAAAAGCTTGAAATTGAGCTTGCTTCTCTTGAAAAGATCTACAAAGAGTCTGATTTTATCACCGTCCATACCCCTCTCACTGAAGCTACCCGTGGACTCATTGGCAAAAAAGAGATTGAGATGATGAAGAAATCAGTCCGTATCATCAATTGTGCTCGTGGAGGGATTATCGATGAGGCGGCTCTTGCTGAAGCTCTCAAGAGTGGGCGGATTGCCGGGGCAGCTATTGATGTGTATTCCAAAGAGCCTCCCTTTGATTCCAATAACCCGCTTCTCGACGCTCCTAACTGTATTCTTGCTCCTCATCTTGGGGCTTCAACCTCAGAGGCTCAGTACAATGTAGCCATTGAAAGTGCTGAGGCTGTGGCAAACTTCTTGCTCCATGGTATGATTGTCAATTCAGTGAATATGCCTTCGGTAAGCAAAGAGGACTTCAACCGCCTCAAGGCGTTTGTGCAACTCTCTGAAAGATTGGGGAATATGGCGGGTCAGATTCTTGAGGGACAGCTTGAGGCAGTGAGAGTGGTGGGGCATGGAGAGATTTCGTCAAAGGATGTCAATCTTCTCACCCGTTCTCTGTTGAAAGGGCTTTTTATGCCTTTCTTGGGTGATACCGTGAACTATGTGAATTCTCTTCCTACCGCTCAGTCCAGGGGTATCAAGATTGAGGAAGTTATGGATGATACTCCCTGTGAATACACCAATCTTCTCAAGGTGATAGTGAAAAGTGACAAAGAAGAACTGGAACTCTGGGGAACAGTGTATGCCCAGTCTCATGGCAAGATGGTGAATTTCAATAATTACTTCTTTGAAGCTACACCTTCGGGAAATATGATTCTGATAGCCAATGATGATGTGCCAGGTGTGGTAGGAAGGGTGGGAACTATTCTTGGTGAAAGAGGTATCAACATCGCAAATATGCATGTTGGTCGCAAGAAAGAAACCAAGAAGGCTTTGATTTTAGTGTCTATTGACCAGAAGCCCGAAGAGGATGTGCTGCAGCAGTTGGCAAAAGTACCTGGTGTAAACAAGGTGAAATTTTTGGTGGTGGAATAGCATGGCGTTAGCCGTGTGACAAAGATAAAGGCAGAGGAGTCAACTATTATAAATTCACCTCCTGAGGGAAGGAGGTAAGGCGAAAGGGGTCGAAGGTAGTTTGATGAGAGAGCATGGCGTAGAGGAGGCGAAGGAGTTTGTGAGCCACGCAGAGATTGGCCTTTTTAGCAACACGGGATTGAGCAAATTTGAGGTTAAAATACTCACCGAAAGCGGGGACAAAACGTCTGACAGAGCGAGCGAGGAGAAAAAGGATACGTCTGAGGTGACGGTTCCCTCGTCGAGAGATATGGCCTGTGGTCGAGGACTGTCCGGATTGATAAATAGCGGGGTCAAGACCTGCGTAAGCGATGAGTTTTTTGTAGTTCTCAAAACGGCTGATAGAGCCTATTTCGGCGAGGAAGGTAGCGGCACCGACAAGACCTATACCAGGGACGGAGGTAAGGATCTGTATTTCAGTGGGAAAAGCCTGAAGGGCGAGGGACTGGATGTGAGCGTCAAGTTTCTCGAGGTGCTCCTGGAGGAAAAAGAGCTGGCTTATAATGTTCTGGAGAACGTTTTCCTCGGCGGAGTCTGGAGAAGCGATGGAGGAAGAGGCGAGTTCTTTGATTTTAGTGATGGAGAGGCGGGATTTTCTGCCCCGTTTGTTTGGTGGGAAGAAGGCCTCGAGGGAACTTTCAGAGGCCTTCTGGATGGCGGTAGCGCCGGGGAAAGCCAGGAGGAGAGAAAGGAGGCTCTTTGGGTAACCTGTGGTGTACTCGAGGATTTCGGGGAAACAGTCGAAAATGGCGTCCTCGAGGAGGTTTTTTACCATAGCGATGAGGGTAACGACTTTTTCACGGTAACGGGTGAGGCTACGGAGTTCTGGACATGGATGCCGGAAGGGTTTTTCGAGGGAATGATACTGGGAGAGGAGAAAAAGAGCGATGTGATGAGCATCGATGGAGTCAGTTTTGGTTTTTCGAAGGGAGAGTCTGGAAAACGTTCGTGTCTGAAGTGGGTTAAGCACGAAAGTGCGGAAACTCTGAGAGGTCAAGAACCTGAAAAGATGGTGGTGATAACCGCCGGTAGATTCAAGACCGACGACCAGACTCTCCTTTGGGTAAATCGAGAGAAGGGTGAGGAGTTTGTCAAAGCCCTCTCTCTCCATGGGGAGGGCAGACGAGTGAAGGACCTGCCGCTGGTCGTCAAGGACACAGACGAAGAAATCTTTTTTGGCGACGTCGATACCGACGAAAAGGGTTGGGGTGTGAAGCATATGGCTTCCTCCTTATGGAATTTTGTGGTTTCTGGCAGGTCCTCCCACTCAAAACTCCATTATGACAAGGGCTTCTTAGCCCAATCAACTTATGATGAGTACGGGAGGCAGGAGACAGACTCCTCTAAGGGCTCTTCTGGCCCAGGAAATATTCGTCTTCCTGCCAGATGGGTGGTTTATTATAAAGGGAATTTTATGTAGGAGGATAAACGATGTCTCTTCAGGATATGTTGATAGCGATGGAAGATCATAAGTCTCTTTTTGAGCAGGAGATTCGTAAACTCAAGGTGCCAGTTTGCAAGGTGTTTCTCAAGAATGGGAAGATTGTGCCAGCTGTGTTTGCCAAGTCAAATGAGGTTATCGGTACCAGTGATAGGGACGCGGTGAATAAGCAGTTTCCCAAAACAGTAGCCAAAACAGAGAACAAAATCCTGAAGGCTACAGGGAATTTGGAGAAAAAGGTCACAGGCAAGCGTGTGGCTGTGCTTTTCTCCGGTGGTCCTGCAGCTGGTGGGCATAATGTGGTGGTAGGGCTCAAAAAGATTTTAGGCGAGGGCAATACTCTCTTTGGTGTGAAGAACGGACCCAAAGGGCTTCTTGAGGGAACGCTTTTTGAGATTACCGATGATATGGTAAGAGAGATTGTCAATACCGGTGGATTTGATTTCTTGGGTTCAGATAGAACCAAGATCAAAACAGAAGAGCAGTACAATGCGGTGAAGGAAACCGTCAAGAAGTACAACCTGAATGCCATTGTGGTGATTGGTGGTGATGATTCCAATACCAATGCGGCTATCTTGGCTGAGATTTTGTTTGATATGGGTGTTCAGGTGATTGGGGTTCCCAAGACTATCGATGGGGATCTTCAGATTGGTTCGTATCTTCCCATTTCCTTTGGTTTTGATACGGCTACCAAGATTTATGCTGAATTGGTAGGAAATATTCTTCAGGATACGCCTTCCTCTCGAAAGTACTGGCATTTTGTGAAACTGATGGGACGTGCCGCAAGCCATGTGGCTCTTGAGGTGGCTCTCCAGACTCGTCCTGCTATTACAATTATCTCGGAGGAAGTCAAAGAAAAGAATATGTCTCTTGATGCCCTTGTGCAGTCCATCGCTGATGTGATTGCCAAGAGAGCGAGCAAGGGTATCAATCATGGTGTCGTGGTGGTTCCTGAAGGACTCATTGAGTTTATTCCTGAGATGATGAGGCTCATTGCTGAACTCAATGAGGTGATGGCTCACTATGAGTCTGATCTACAGGCTATTCAGACAATGAACGAAAAGAAGGATTTTATCTACAAGAAGCTTCCTGCAGAACTGGCTAAACTCATGGCTTCTCTTCCTGATGAGTTTGAGAATATGCTTCTGCTTGATCGCGATTCTCATGGAAATCTTCAGGTTTCCCAGATTCCTACGGAGAGACTCCTTATCATCATGGTAGAGGAGCGTCTCAATGAGATGAAAAAGCATGAGGATGAGGTTCGCCATCTCAATATGACAGCAGAAGAGTACGCTCGTTTCCAGAAGTTCAAGTTTGCGACAAATAGCCATTTCTTTGGGTATGAGGGACGTTGTGGAGCTCCTACGCTCTTTGATGCCGCTTATACTTTGAACCTTGGACTTGCGGCAGGTTCACTCATCCTTGATGGTCATACAGGGTATATTGTGGCTGTAACGGATCTTCAGAAGGGAGGGGATGTGTTGGCTTTGCCTCTCACAGGTCTGCTCAACATTGAGCGCCGTCATGGAAAGGATGAGATGGTGATCAAGAAGGCTCTCGTAGAGACCAATTCTCCGGCATTTCTCTTCTTTGCCAGTCGGCGAAGTGTATGGGCGGAGAAGGATCATTTTACCAGCCCTGGTCCTCGTCAGCTCTGGGGTCCTTCCTCGAAACAGTTGCCTGTTTCCGTGGCCCTCAACCAGGGGTATCAGTCACTCTCTTTTGATCTTGGTGAAGAGGTTCAGGTGTACTAAGATACAGGCTGTCCGAAAGGACAGCCTTTTCTCTTTTTACAAGGAGGGAAAATGGAGAGTTGTCGGGATGTGAAAGAACCGGAAGAGGGATTGGAAAAAGAGGTGTGTTTTGTGGCGGCGCATTCTATGGAGTTGCCAAAAAAGCTGGCTAAACTGATAGGAAAAAGATGGCCGGCTCTGGCGAGATATGAGGGTGTTTTGTGGGGGCTTACAGGGGTAGGGGAAAAAAATGTCAGGCGGTTTTATCAGTTTTTAGATGAAAGGGGAGAAAAAATCAAAAGGATGGTGGTGATAGGTTTTGCTGGTTCTCTTGAGAAAAGGGTTACAAAAGGGACGGTGGTGAGTTTGAGTTCGGTGAGGGATACGAAAGGGGGGAAGTACCCTCTTTGTCCTCTCCCAGCTCAGAAGGTGGTTGTGGGACTTGAAGTGAACCACTGGACGGATAAAGAGGAAAAGAAAACACTCAAGGAAAGGTTTCCGGAGGTGTCGGTGATTGATATGGAGACAGGAGCGCACGCCAAAGAGTGCGAAAAGAGGAACATTACTCTCTCCGTGGTGAGGGTTATTTCGGACGACTTGAATGAGAAGCTTCCCCGTGTGTCTTTTATTGCGGAGGGAGTAAGGTCTCTACCCTGGAAACGGTTATTGGAAAACCCTGTGCTTTTCTGGAGAGGGTTCTGGTTTTCCTTGAGGTTGTGGGGATATCGTCGCAGGCTTACGAAGTGGGTGAAAAAATGGCAGGAGAGTGGATATGATTTTCTGGAAAACGCTTGAAGCCGTTGGAATTTTTTTGGGGCTTGGGGTGGTAGGGTTTGTGCTTCTTGCGAGAAAGGCGATCGCCAAGGAGGCGCTTTCTACGCTTTCTTTTCTTTCTCTTGATGTGGCGGTACCGGCTTTAGTGTTCTATGATATGATGGTGCAGTTTTCTCTTGAGAAATATCCGTTCTGGTGGCTGTATCCTCTGGTGTGGATTGGGTCGTTTGTGGTTTTGTGGTTTTTGTCGTGGCTTTTTTCTTTCTTTTTCTCTATAACCTATCGGAAAGAGGTGTTTGTCTCTCTTCTCTATCCCAATGCGATTTTTATTCCTCTCATTCTTTTGCCCTCAATTTTTCCTGAGAAACCGGGGATTACGGTGGACCTTTTTCTTTTTACGGTTTTGTTTTCTTTCTTTCTTTTTCAGGGGTTTGGTTTTTTTTATGGGGGAAAGAAGCAGAAAAGTTTCAGTCTCCAGAAACTTTTTCCTCCCCTGGTGGTGATGCTTGTGGGGTCGCTTGCTCTTCATTATGCGGGATTACGCCCCCTTGTGCCGGGTTTTGTGATAGATGTGGCAAGAAGGATTGGGGTGCTTTCTATTCCGCTGCTTCTTTTTGTGATTGGGGGAAATATCTATCTTGATCGTCATGAGACCTCAACTCTGCCCTTGAAGGCCAAGATAGGGTTTGTTCTTGTGAAAAATATGGTGTTTCCTCTTCTTCACCTCGGTATTGTGGGGCTTTTGCCACTTCCACCTCTTTTTCGGTTTTTGGTGTTTTTGCAGAGTGCTCTTCCACCGGTAACCGCTTTGCCGGTGCTTGTTGAGAGGGAAGGGGGGAACCGTATGGTGGTCCAGTCTCTTTTCCTCTGGGGTGTGGTGGGGCTTGTGGTGACGCTTCCTGTGGCTCTGTGGGTGTATGAGATGGTGTATGGGGTGTAGGGGCTTATTCCAGGGCTGATCTGAGAATTTTAAGATATTTATCAAGGGAAGCTTTGTCGGTATTTTTTGATTTTAGCAAAGTATAAATAATGCTCTTAATAATCTCGTTATTTACCAGCTCCAGGAAAATAAACCAGAGATGCTTATCGGTTTTGATTTTTTCTATTAGCTGATTTTCCTGGGGAGGGATCCTCTTGTGAGATATTTTGCAATGATCTTCTTCATGATATTCGGAAAACATATTTTCTTCGTCTGCCAGTAACCAGTTCAGGTTCACTTTATATAATTTCCGTATTTTTTGGAGTATTTCTCCATCTGGATAGGTTTCGTTTCTTTCAATCCTTGCTAGAGAGGAAAGAGAAATATCAAGTTCTTTTGCCATCTCCTTCTGAGTAAGTCCCAATAAGCCCCTTATTTTTTTTGATTACGTTTCCAACAGGAGACCTGGAAGAGGGAGAAAAGGATAAGAAGTTAACCCTGGCCCAAAAGATTTTTGTTAGCTGTAGTATACAGGGAACGTTTTAGATAAACAAGTTTTTTCTGGGGAAAAACACCCTTTTCAGGCCATGCAACAGGGAAACAAGTATGTCCTCTCCCCATGTTTTATATCACATCCTGCCAGTAGACACCATCGATAGCCTCATCACGGTTATAGTAGTAATGCAAACGTATAGCAAGAACATTGGTTGCCCCTTCTCTTTTCCATACCCCCACATCCATTCTCTGGTTTATGGTTCGCATCACCCGTTCTGCCCTTGAGGTTGTTCCTGGCAAACCGTCTCCACTGTCACAGGCGAACATGTCTTTTTGAGCACGTAGGAGATAATAAAAACAATGTTTGCGCCTTTTTTCTTGAAATGAAGAAAGAAGATTCTGGATGTGCTGCTTTCGCTGGCTTTGATAGCCAAGTCTTGTTTGCCAGTCATTTTTATATCCCAAGAAACAGGCTTTCCCTGTTTCAGCAACAATATTTGTCCACTCACAAGAACGATATTTCACTCTATCAAGACGAAGAAAATGCTTCAATTGATAACTCACATGCCACAAACATCGTTGAAAAACGATACCGGGATGTTTACCCTGGTTAATCCCTGTATCTCCATCAACAACAAGAAAAAAACGAGAAAAAGAGTGTTTTTCTTGAATAGGCTGAAGAAGCTTGTCCCAACCAGTACGGTAATTATCAACAAGAAGGCCTGCTATTCTGGTATTTTTTCCTGTCAAAGGGGAGGCTTGTTGCCTTTCCTGCAAAAGAATTTTGACCTCTTCTCCTTTTTTCTTGCCATGAACAGGAATACCTGTCCCATCAGCCTCTCCACAAGATTTTTCTTTTTCCAATAGGCTGAAATGTATCTTTTTCCCAATATTTTGAAGGTTTTTCCAGAGGGTACTCAGACCTATTTTATAGCCTGTGAAGGAAAGAATCCGAGCAGCTACTCGATATGTGGTAAGAGCCCCGGCTAAAGCCACTCTGTAGATATC
Organism: Longinema margulisiae; assembly: GCF_025266855.1. GTDB lineage: Bacteria > Spirochaetota > Brevinematia > Brevinematales > Thermospiraceae > Thermospira. The sequence continues at coordinate 2,348,152 of NZ_CP053071.1, read as the reverse complement.
TTTCAGAATTTGTCTTTTTCGCTTTTCTACACCAAGAAGAGATCTCGTGAGAAAAAGTTTTCTTCCACACTTTTTGCATTGAATCTGGAGTTGAGGAAGAGTGATTTTTCCAAAGGGCATCAGAACAAAAAAGGTGTTTTTTCCATGCTTTGTTTTCCATATGAAGTGATGTTTTTCTCCGCATGTACAGCTGATGTGACCTTCTTTTATTTCTTTTTCTGCTGCTTCCACGGAAATCTGATGAACAAATGACTCAAACACTCCTTTGATAGCCTGTAGAAAAACCGCCAACAGTGTCTCAAGTTTTGTATCAGGGTAGTCGATAGTCAAAGTGAAGGTAAATTCTTTACGCATGGGTTCCTCCTTGTGTCCTATTATCGGCCAGGGAGGAACTTTTTTTTGCTTTTCCTCATCTTCCCACTGCAGGTCTCCTGAAAAAAACGTTACCCTTTTTTTGGAAACGTAATCAAAAAAAGACTGGTGACTTTTTTGGGTGAGGGTAACAGGAAGTTTTTTGGAGAAGACGTTTTTCAGGGCAATGAAAAGATTGAGAATGCTTCTTTTCGTGAATTAGTTGAGATTTTAGAAATCCTTTTTGCTCATGTCCAGGAAATGATAGAAAAAGATAAAGAGAAAGAAAAAGAAGTCGTGTTTCTGGTAAAAAACTCTCTCTGCCATGTATGTTTTAGCAGGGAGGTTGCGGCTGAATTTCAGAAAAGGGCTCAACACAAGTTACAATCAGATATGAAAATAGTTATAGAACTTCTTGAGAGAATGAAGACCCAGCAAAATGAAAATTATCATCGTTTGTTGACTCTTGTTAGAGATTTTTCTGAAGCTGTGGAAAATGGAAAAATCCATGGTAAAAAGAATGATACCAATATCAATGAATTTTTTGTACGAACAAAGAATTTACAAAAAAATATCGCAGAAGCGCTTCATCGTTATTTTGAACAATTCAAGAAAATTGAAAAGGTTTTTAGAGAAATGGAAGAAATTTTTCAACAGATGAGATTGATTACTCTCAATTTAAGTGTTGAGGCTAATAAGTCACAGAACAGGGTTTTTCATGTAATTGCCCAGGAACTTCATAATCTTTCTTTGAGAACCCAGAATCTTGCCAGAACAATGATTGCGGATATAAAAAACTCTATTGAAAAAACAGAGGAAGAAAGAGAAGAAAGACTGAAAGAAATAGAAGAAGTGAATCAACAGATCGAGTTGACCCGCGTTATCAATGAGGAATTCTCTGGAACTATTCAGGGGCTATATCGTCTTGTTGGAGATCTCACTGAAGTGGTGAATTTCTTTGTGGAGGACAAGAAAGATATTCATCAAAGTTTTCATAATATCCAGAAAGTACAGATTAATAATGAAATCATGGAACATGCTTTTCGAATAATGAACAAAGTTGTCCTCTTTAGTACTGATCACATACATGGCATATTGGGGGGTAAGAAAGGTGCCTGTATTGATGCCGGTTTCAGGTCTTTGATTACAAAGCAGATTCTGGAGGAGTTGAAAGGTATAGTGACTACTGAAGACGAAAGGGAATGGCTTAAGGAGCTTTATAAAAAGTATCTTAATGTTGAAATAAATGTGACTGAGGATTTGCCGGAGGATAGAGTTATTTTGTTTGAGTAAGGGATGGCAGGTATTATGACGGATGAATTATTTACTCGTTTTTCTGAGCTTTTTTATAGTTTTTCGGGTATCAAACTCAAAGAGTACAAAAAATATCTAATGGAGTATCGGCTCTCGAAATTTGTCGGGGAGTACAGGCCCTATCAGACGTATGAAGAGTTTTATCAGGCTCTTCTTCATGATAGGACGGGAAAACTCAAAAAGCAGTTTGTTGAGGTATTGACCACGAACTATACCTATTTTTTCAGAGAATCTGTTCATTTTGATTTTCTTGCCCATTATCTCAAAGAATATGTGCCATCCAATGACTATATCAGGCTCTGGAGTGCGGGTTGTGCAAGTGGAGAGGAGGCATATACCATGGCCATTGTGGCTCTGGAAACCATACCTTCAATTCATCAGTATGATTTCAAAATTTTGGCTACTGATATTTCTCATGCCGTTCTTCAGGTGGCTCTGCAAGGGGTATATCATTATTCTAAACTAAAAAATATGGACGATGCTCTTATTCGTAAATATTTTGATTTTGATGAGGTGAAGAAAACCTTTACTGTTAAGGAAAGTGTGAAGAAATTGATTGCCTTTCGATATTTGAATCTTATGGACAATTTCCCTTTCTCTAAACAATTTGATGTTGTTTTTTTACGTAATGTATTGATATACTTCGATAATAGAGAAAAGGAATATATTCTTCGGAAGATCTATGACTATATGAAACCGGGGGGATATCTCATTTTGGGTTTATCAGAGAGTTTAGTGGGATTGCAAACGCCTTTTGTTTCTTTGAAAAACTCTATCTATAGGAGGGAGGAATGAATACAGAAAAGGAGTACTTTTTGAATCCCGGTGAACTTATCTTTTCTAAGAAGCCTATAGTCGTGAAAACCGTACTGGGAAGCTGTGTCTCAGTGACCATTTATGATAAAACTCATCAATGGGGAGGGATGTGTCACTATCTTCTTCCTGTAGCTCCTTCAGAAGAACATCATAGCACGAAGTATGGGAATATTGCCATTTATACGCTTTTGAAAAAGTTTCTCAAAGATCATGGCTCTCAGCGTGAAGATCTTGTGGCTACCATTATCGGTGGAGCTTTTATTATCTTTGATGAGAGGGAGATCTTCTTTATAGGGGACAGGAATATTGATGTGGCTATGGAAATTCTGCGAAAGGAAAAAATTTATATCAAGCAAATGCATACTGGCGGAGAACATGGTCGAAGAGTTTGGTATCATACAGGAACAAATAAAATAGTCATTGAGACGCTGGATAAGATGACAGTGGAGGATTTGTACAAACCGTGAAAGCGGGGTGACATATGGAAAAAATCAAAGTTTTAATTGTAGATGATTCGGCTATTGTGAGGGATGTGCTCTCGACAGAATTGGCAAAAGATCCACAAATTGAAGTCCTTGGAACAGCTCCTGATCCTTATGTGGCTCGAGATAAGATAGTGAGGCTTAAGCCGGATGTGATCACCCTTGATATTGAAATGCCACGAATGGATGGGCTCACTTTTCTTGAAAAGCTTATGACCTATTTTCCGCTTCCTGTGATTATTGTGAGTTCGGTGACGAAAAAAGATAATCTTGCTGCTGTGAAAGCTCTTGAACTGGGGGCTTTTGATGTGGTCAATAAACCTGGAGAAAGTATTACGGTGGAAGAGGTTAAAGATGATATTATTACTAAGATCAAACAAGCTTATGAGAATAGAGAGCTTTTTTTGTCAAAGTGGAATGCCGTGGCTCGAATATCCGAGAAAAAGACAAAAAAGTATTATCTTTCTGAGATTGTGACTACCGATAAACTCGTAGTTATTGGATCTTCTACTGGGGGAACTGTAGCCCTGGAATATATTTTCAAGAATTTGCCGAGGAATTTACCCCCTATTGCAGTAGTACAACACATGCCGATTGGGTTTACTGAACAATTTGCGAGAAGGCTCAATGAACTTTCAGAATTGTCTATCAAAGAGGCAGAAGAAAACGAAATGCTTGAAATTGGACATGTCTATATTGCACGAGGTGGAACTCATCTTCGTCTTGTTCGTCGAGGAGAGTTTCTCTATACCCAATTTGATCACTCAGAGAAAGTGAATTTTCAAAAACCTGCTGTTGATGTGTTATTTGATTCTGTAGCTTCTGTGGCTGGAAAAAATACTTTGGCTATTTTGCTTACTGGTATGGGGAAAGATGGGGCTTCAGGACTTCTCAAAATAAAAGAAGCCGGCGGCTATACGATAGCTCAGGATGAAAAAACCTCAGTGGTATGGGGAATGCCCAAAGCGGCTATTGATAGAGGAGCGGCAAAGGAAGTGCTTTCTCTTGATGATATTATTCAACGTATCGTGGATTTTTCATCGGGAAATGTGTCGGTTTAACTTTGGGTATGTGAAGAGTTTTGGCCTTGTGGTTATACCTCTCATAAACGTCTCTGTGGAACTGTCCTTAAGAGAGAAGGAGAAACCTCTTTTTGGAAGATTTTTAGAAGGAAAGAAATTCGTATAATTCTTTATCAGTATTAGAATAAAAATTCTCTTTTTTGATCAACGAGAGCATGGTTTTTTCGACTAACCTGAGAAAAAAGGCTTCTTTTTGCTTTTTTCTCTTTTTTTCTGTACACTATTTTCTGGAGGTTCTATGTACGCTAAACGTATTATTCCCTGTCTGGATATTCATCAGGGGCGAGTGGTCAAGGGTGTGCAGTTTCAAAACCTTCGAGATGCAGGAGATCCGGTCGAAAATGCGAAAATTTACGATGAAGCAGGGGCAGACGAACTGGTTTTTTTAGATATCTCTGCTACTCACGAGAAGAGAAATATCATGGTGGATGTGGCCAAAGCGGTGGCTCGTGAGATTTTTATTCCCTTTACGATTGGAGGGGGGATTCGGAGTCTTGAGGATATTCGAGAGATCCTTTTAGCGGGGGCTGACAAGGTATCTATCAACTCAATGGCTGTGAGAAATCCTGATTTTGTTTCTCAGGCGTCAAAGCGTTTTGGGTCTTCGACGATTGTAGTGGCTATTGATGTGAAGCGTGTCGGAGAGGGAAAATGGCATGTTTTTATCAATGGAGGGAGAATCGATACAGGACGTGAGGCTATTGCGTGGGCTGAAGAGGTCTGCGAACGGGGGGCTGGGGAAATCCTTCTCACCTCGATGGATAAAGATGGAACTAAGGATGGCTATGATATTGAGATTACAAAACTCATTGCGGAAAGGGTCAGTATTCCTGTGATTGCTTCCGGGGGAGCCGGGAAAAAGGAACATTTTCTTGAGGTTTTTCAGTCCACAAAGGTAAGTGCCGCCCTTGCGGCTTCACTTTTTCATTTTCGGGAACTGGAGATTACGGATCTCAAACGGTATCTTGCTTCAAATGGAGTGAGTGTAAGACTGGATTATGCGGAGTAGGGTATGGTGAAGTATGCGGCTATAGTGTGGGATATGGATGGAACATTAGTGGATAGCTTGCCGGTTATTTATGAGGCGTTTTCTGAGATGTTACGTCACTATGGAAGGGAACCGGTCTCTCTTGAGTGGATGCGGGAGAGAGTGGGATATCCTTTTGGAGAAACCATGAAGTTGGTTGGCCTTGGGGATGATGCCCGTGCGTATTATCGGGATGTCTATTTTTCTCTCTGGGAGAAGCATAAACCTTTTGATGGTGTGGTAGAAACCCTCAAGACAATCCATGGAAAGATCCCTATGGTGATTGTTTCTAATAAGAGTCGAGAAGGAATGAAAAGGACCCTCGCTCCCTGGGATGGGGAAAAATGGTTTGATCTTCTCATCTGTGAGGATGATGTGGAAAATCCAAAGCCTCATCCCGAGGCTTTTTCGCTTGTGCAAAATTTCTGGAAAAGAGAGGGAAAGCCTCTTGATCCCTCTGATGTGATTATGGTGGGGGATACACTCATCGATTCTCTCTTTGCAAAGAACGTAGGTATGGATTTTGCCTACGCTTCGTGGGGGTACGGGAGGGTGGACGAGCCTCAATACAGGCTCAAAACGCCTTCTGATCTTGTGTCTCTTGTAGGGCTTGATGAAGAAAGACCTCTCTGTGATGGGCCTGAACTGGATTTACATGGCTTTGCTCCTCAGGATGTGGAAAAGGTGGTGAAAATGTACTTGGAAGAGGCTTCTCAGAAGGGATATACCTGTGTTCGGCTTATTCCCGGGAAAGGAAAAAGTGTCAAAAAACAACAGGTAGAAAAGGTTCTTTCTCATCATCCTTTGGTGGTATCGTTTCGAGAGAGTCATCCTTTGTGGGGGGGATGGGGCTCGTATGATGTGTTTTTGAAGGGAGAGTAGGATGAGTTATCGTCGGTTATCGTCTTATGTCGGACGTTTCTGGTGGCTTGTGGGAGTGATGGTGGTTTTTGCTATTGGCGTAGTCGTAAGTAAACTTACGGCAGTCTATCAGTTAGCGGCTTTTTTTTCAGGGGTCTTTTTAGAAAAAACCATGGCTGATCCTTTACAAAGTGCTCTTCTTTTGCTTATTTCAGCAACTTCTTGGGCTGTTTCTCATTATGTTATGCTGGTGGCTTCCAATACGTTGGCTATCAGAGTACTTGCCTCTTTGCGGCAGGATGTTTATGAGAAGGTTCTTATTCTTCCTATTGGATATTTCAAAGCCAAAAGAACAGGAGATATTATCAGCCGACTCACCAATGATATTCAGGTGGTGGAAATATTTCTCATGAATGTGCTGATTGAACTGATGGTGCAACCAATGACGGTGGTGGCTATTATTCTTATGATGGTGGTAAAACAACCCCTTCTCACCCTGTATTTTTTCTCGGTAGTTCCTGTGCTAGGTATTGTTTTAGGAATTGTAGGAAAATTTGTCGAACAGGCAAGTCAGAAGGTTCAAAAACATATCTCTGATGTGACCTCGGGTATTCAGGAAACCCTGTATGGTATGGATGTTATCAAGGGGTTTGCTGTTGAGGAGGTTATGAGGGATAGGTTTCGCCGTTCGAATATGGGATATCTTTCTTCACTGATTCGGGAAGTGAGAATACGATTCTTGAGTACGCCTGTGGCAGAATGGTTTGGTTCCTTGGGTATTATTATTATCCTTGTCATAGGTGGGTTTATGGTACGTTCTGGACAGGTGACGAGTGGGGATATTGTCTTTTTTCTTTTGTTGGCCACTGTACTTTCAGAACCGTTGAGTCTCTCAAGCACCGTCTTTACCACGCTTCGGAAGCTGTCTCCGGCTCTTGCTCGTATTTATGAGGTATTGGATTATGAGGTGGTGGACGAAGCTACTCTTCCTGCGATTGGGAAGGTAGAGGGGAGGATTGTGTGTGAAAGTGTGTCTTTTGGATACACTGAGGAAAGGATGGTACTTCAGGGGGTTTCTCTTGATATTGCTCCAAAAGAAACTATTGCTATTGTAGGGCTCTCTGGCTCAGGAAAAACAACGCTTGTCTCCCTCATGGCCGGTTTTTATAAACCTACAGAGGGGAAGGTGCTTATTGATGGAAAGGACCTCTCTCTTTATAGCGGGAAAAGCTATCGTTCTCAACTGGGTATTGTGACGCAGGAACCTATTCTTTTTTCTGGAACTATTCGGGAGAATATAGCCCTTTCCTGTCCTGAGGCTTCTTTTGAGGAGATTGTAGCAGCGGCAAAAATAGCTCATGCTCATCATTTTATTGAGCGGCTACCGCAGGGTTATGATACTCTCCTTGGTGATAAAGGGGCTCAACTTTCGGGCGGGGAAAGACAGAGAGTGGTATTGGCTCGGGCTATCCTTCGTCGACCGAAAGTGCTCATTCTTGATGAGGCCACCAGTGCGCTGGATGCAGAGTCAGAAACGGCTATTCAGGAGGCTATGGAAAATATCTTAGGTCAGCAGACGACGATTATCATTGCTCACAAGCTTGCTACTATCATGCATGCAGATAGGATTGTGGTTCTTCATGAGGGGAAAATCGTCGAGGTGGGGAAGCACACGGAACTTTTGGCTTCCGGAGGGATGTATGCAAGACTCTTTCAGATGCAGACGGTGGTAGAGTAGTGAGTTATAGAACTTTTTTTGAGAAAAAAGAAGAGAGCAGAAATCTTCATAACTAAACTCATTTCGAGACCCTTGCACGAATGTGCAAAGGTCTCAAGAAAGTAATAAAAAGCAAAAAGTAGTATAAAAATATTTCTTTACATAATAAAGAAGCCTATTTTTTGTATAAAAAGAGACAAATAAGCCCTTGGAAACGGAAAAAGCGGGGAAGAGGGGCGTAGCCCCTGATCCAGATAGGGTAAGAAAACACCCGTGCAAGGGTCTCATTTCTCTTTTGTTATAAAATTCTTGGGCCAAAAATTGCTATTTTTTCTTTTTTTCTTGATACTATAACACCTTGTAAAGGGAGGTATTTATGAAAAAATATCTGCTTGGAAGTATCGGGATCATGTTTTTAGCTGGGTGTGCTCTTTTTATGCAGACAGTGGCTACACCTACCTTTTCGCCTGGAAGTGGGGTGTACACGAATAGTGTGACTGTTTCCGTGGATTGTGCTACAGAGGACGCGACTATCAAGATAAAACGTTCGGTGGTCTTTTATTCCAATGCGAATCTCTCGCTTCCTCCTGCTGTGACAGTAGAAGATGAGTGGACAGAGTATACCGGTGCCTTGACGTTTCGTACCAATATTTATGTGGTTGTGAAGGTAACTCTTTCAGCCTACGCTGAGAAAGAGGGCATGAAGCCTTCAGCTACTAATTCTGCTACCTATGAACTGAGAAAGTAAGAAGTTTTGGAAGAGGGGATGGCCTTTGGCCAATGTTCTCCCTTTTGATCAAAAGAGAGAGCCAAGCCACACGTACCATTCCCTCTTCTACCCCTTACCAAAAGAGGACATTTCTCTTGAGTGGCGAGACAAAAGCCAATAAAAGTTGCTTTATTCTCTCTTTTGTGCTATAATACCCTACACTTTCTTTTGAGGAAGGGATATGGATTTTAAGGCGTATGTACGGAATGTACCCGATTTTCCTGTGCCCGGTATTCAGTTTAAAGATCTCACTACCCTCTGGAAGGACAAAGAGGCCTTTCGTAAAAGTATTGATGCCCTGGTGGAACACTATCGAGGCAAGAAAATAGACAAAATTGTAGCTGCGGAAGCAAGAGGATTTATTATTGGGGCACCCCTTGCGTATGCGTTGGGGGTGGGGTTTGTCCCTGTTCGCAAGGCCGGAAAACTTCCTGCAGAAAAGATCAGCGAAAGTTATGCTCTCGAATATGGAGTCTCATCACTGGAAGTTCACCGGGATGCCATTTACCCAGGAGAGAAGGTGGTTGTAGTAGATGATGTTTTAGCCACCGGTGGAACATGTCAGGCGATTATCCGCTTGGTAGAGTCGCTTGGAGGCGAGGTGTTGGAGTGTGCTTTCTTTGTTGTTCTGGATGCTTTGAAGGGTGAGGAAAAAATCTCGGTTCCTGTATATACGCTTATGCGCTATTGAAAGATGAAGGAGGAAATACACGTATGACAGCTTTTTTGAGTGGACTGCTTTTCTTTATTTTTATTCTCGATGTGATTCTTCTGATTCCTGTGGTGCTGATGCAATCCGGGAGTGGAGCTCAGGCGGGACTCTTTGGGAGTGATTTTGCTTCAGGGGCTTTTGGTGCCAAAACAAGTGAGGTGTTGGTCAACTTTACCAAGTGGTTGGTGGCCATCTTTTTCTTGACTGCACTTGGACTTGCTTATCTCCATCTTCCTCGTACCGCAAGTACTCAACCCACCGTTACCAGTAGTGAGACGGCTCCAGCTGAAGCGGTGCCAAACCCTCAGCCCTCTGAAAGCACTCCTACTTCTCCTCAGAAGTAATCTTCGGTGAAACGGGGCGTTGTTCTTTTAGCCGGAGGTATTGGTTCTCGCTTTCAGGGGCAGAAACCAAAACAATTTCTTCCCCTTTTAGGACGTCCGGTGTTAGACTATAGCCTTGAGAGATTTCTCGACGAGGATGCTGTTATCTGTGTGGTGTGCCATCCAGATTGGAAAGAGGAGCTTCTCTCTCTTCCCCATTGGAGTACGCAAATTCTCGTGGTTGATGGAGGAAAGACCCGTCAGGAGTCTGTGTATCAGGGACTTCTCTGTTTGGAAGGTCATCACATAGATGTGGTGGCTATTCATGATGGAGCACGTCCTCTTTTTTCTCGTACTCTTCTTGAAAGGGGATGGAAAAAACTTGTGGAGACTCCGGCGGCGGTTCCTGTTCTCCCTATGACGCAGACGTTGGCCTCTGTGAAAGAGGGAGTGATTCATCACTATCTTGATCGTTCATCGATAGTTACCATTCAGACACCACAATTTTTTCGTTTTCAGGAAATATGGCAGGCTCATAGAAGAGCTCGTGAGAGAGGGGAAAGAGAAGCGACGGATGATAGCCAACTTCTTCAGAAAGAGGGGACTTCTGTCGATACTATACAAGGTGAACCTTGGAATATCAAGATCACAACGCCTGAAGATATGATTCTTGCGGAGGCGTATGTGAAACAAGGAGTTGGGATATGAAAAGGAGTTTTCTCTTTCTTTTCTCTCTGGTAGCCATGAGTGTGGTTCTTTTTTCGTGTCAAAAGAAGGTAAAACCAGAGGAACCGGTCGTAAAAGAGATTGTTGAACCTACTCCGGAGGAAGAGGCAAAGATCAAACTTGTTATCAATTTTGATGGAAAATGGCAAAGAGGTTCCAAGGCTATTATTGTTATTACCGGAAAAAAGGGGCGTATTATTGCACGAAATGGGGCTGAGATTCCTATTGTCGTCCGTTATTTGAATGAAAAAACGGTAAAAATTCTTGAGGAAGAATATACGGTGGAGTATCTCGTGAACTGGCTTCCCAAGAAGATTGCCCAGCAACTTGTCCAGACAAAGGCTCTTCGGGCCTATTCTATTCTTGAGATTATCGATGAGAATACGCTTAAGGGAACGGTGTACGGCTGGAATGTTATTCATAACAACGAGGTTGTACAGGACATTCAACCGTATGTAAGTGCTGAAGAGTGGAAGCGCATTCCATAAGCAAGGAGATTTTCAGAAGGGTGAACTATGAATGACAGAAAAAACAGGGTTGTTCAGGAATTTCTCACGCAGGTCAAAATTGAGAGCCATTCTTTCAAAGAAAAAAAAATGTTTGACTATCTTGAAAAGAGGCTTACCGACATAGGGCTTGAGGTAGAACGAATCCCTTATACCACAGAGGAGGGGAATAGTTCTGAGAATCTTGTGGCTCGTCTGAGGGCAAATACCTCGGGAAAGAAAACGCTTTTTTTTGATGCTCATGTAGATACTGTGGAACCGGGGGTAGGGATACAGCCTGTTATCGATGGGGATATGATTCGTTCGTCGGGGCAGACTATTTTAGGGGGAGATGACAAAGCAGCTTCCGCAGCTATGGTGGTAGCCGCTGAGGAACTCAAACATAGAGAACACGGGGATATCCTTTTTGTGTTTACCTCTGCTGAAGAGGTAGGACTCGTTGGGGTGAGGTATCTTGACTTTTCTCGTATTCAGGCTGATTATGGTTTTGTACTTGATTCCCATGGTCCTGTTGGAGGAATCATTGTAGCGGCTCCTACGCAATATCAGTATGAGATCTTTGTGACGGGAAAGGCAAGTCATGCGGGAATTGCCCCGGAGGCGGGGAAAAACGCTATCGTGGCAGCTGGAGAGATTCTCACCCGTCTTCCGCAGGGGCGTATTAACCGTTATACGGTGGCTAATGTGGGTGTGATTGATGGTGGGAAGGCTACCAATATTGTGGCTGATCTCTGTCATATTCAGGGTGAATTTCGTTCTCACCGGGAAAAGGATTGTGAGAAACTCCAGAGAAGAATCGAAAGGTTGATTCACAGGAAGTCTTTTGAAAGAAAGATAGAGGATGTGAACGTCTGCTTCAAAAAGGTATACAGTGGTTTTCGCTATGAGGACGATAGCCCCGTGATTCAACTGGTTTCAAAGGCCATGGGAGAACTTGGGATTACTCCTCGTCTTGAATGGACAGGTGGAGGGAGTAATACCAATATCTACAATCAGAATGGAATACCGGCTGTCAATCTCAGTGTTGGCATGGAAGAGGTGCATTCTCTCCAGGAGTATATCCGTATAGAAGACCTTGATAAACTCACCTCCCTCATCATCAAAATCAGTGAACTCTCCTGAAGAGACTCCAAGGCCTACAGGAGGACAGAAACCATGAAAATGGTCCAGATTGCCGGTCAATACTACTCTTCTGAATCCCGGGAACTTTTTCTGTCCAACATGGGGCTTACGAAAATTGAGGACATGAGTGTTTTTTATCGTCTGGAGAGGCTCTGGTTAGATCACAATGATATTACTGAGATCACAGGGCTTGATAATCTTCCCAATCTCATTGGGTTGAAGCTCTCATATAACAAAATAGACGAAATAAAAAATCTTCGACTTCCCAAATTGAAGTGGTTGTATTTAGATCACAATCGGATCACTCGTCTTCAGGGGCTGGAATTTCTCCCTTCTCTGGAATTGTTGTACGTGGATGGGAATCCTATCAAAAGTATTGATAAAAATACCTACGATTTTCTTTATCAGAAGAGAGTGATTTTTATGAATGACAAAGGAATAGAGATAGGAGATGTGGAGGTTTATGTAAAAAAATACAATATTCGTGTAGAAATGCCCAATTCCGTGAAAATCGGCTCCAGAGAATACCCTATTGATGTGACAGAGATTAATCTCATGGATCCTTCCATTGATAGCCTGAAACGATAGCTTCTCTCTCCCCTAAGGATGTGTTTTTTCACATGGATCCTTCCATTGATAGCCTGAAACCCGTGGAAAACCTTGTCAATCTCAAGATTCTCAGTCTTTCGAATACCCAGATAGAGAGGATTCAGTATTTAGAAAACCTTGTCAACCTTCGTGTTCTTAATATTGCCAGTGCGAAGATCACGGAGATAGAGGGGCTTGATACCCTCATCAATCTGGAACGTCTCAGTTTATCGGGAAATCATATCCGTGAAATCAAAGGCTTGGATACGCTTGTCAATCTCAAAAAGCTTGGTCTTCGACGAAATGAGATCACCCAGATAGAAAACCTTGATAATCTTCTCAAACTTCAAGCCCTGTGGCTTTCTGAAAATCGTATCAGTCGCATTGAAAATCTCTACAAACTTACCAATCTCAGAGAGTTGTATTTGAGCTATAATCAGATCACCAGGATTGTGAATCTTGACAAGCTTACCAATCTTCTCTCCCTTCATCTGGATCACAATCAGATTACCAAGATAGAGAATCTCGATCGTCTCAGAGAACTCCAGGAACTGAATCTTGCCTTCAATAATATCATTCTCATTGAGGGGCTTGAGAAAAATACCCATTTAGTATGGCTTTCTCTTGCCCATAATCAAATCAATGAGATTGAGGGTCTTGACAATCAGGTGAATCTTGAATGGCTTGCTTTGAACGATAATGCAATCAGCAAGATAGAAAACCTGCAAAATCTTAAAAGACTTCAGTGTCTCTACCTTCACGGAAACCATATCCAGAGGATAGAAAATCTTGATGGGCTCAATCAACTTCGTATTCTTTCCCTTTACAATAACCGTATCACAAAGATTGAGAATCTTCATCCCCTCAAAAACCTTGAGATTCTCTGGTTGAGTTATAACCAGATTACGCGCTTGGCGAATGTAGAGGTGTTGCCCAATCTCAAGCGAATAGATATCTATAACAATCCCATCCGAAGTATTGACCGAAAGACCTATACCCATCTCAAGACCAAAAATGTCAAGGTCAATGGGGTCTCTGTTGATGAGTATCTTCTGGAAAATCATATCAAGATAGACAATGCCTGAGAGTGCTTTTCTGCTCAAGAAAGGGGGTTTCTTCGGCCGATAGAAAGGTGAGGAGTTCTATGGCACGGATTTATATCGTTGAGGATGAGGCGGCGGTTCGGCTTTTTTTAGAGTCTTTTTTGAAAAAACACCATGAAGTCGTGGGAAGTTCAGGAAACTTTGATGAGGCCTATCAGGAAATCCTTGAAAGACAACCTGATCTTGTGATTTCGGATATCATTCTTTTGAATAAACAGGGAGATGGTATCACATTGGCCGAAAAGGTGAACCAGAAAAGCCGGGTTCCTTTTGTCTTTATGACGGCCATACCATTTCCCAAAGAGGATAAACGTTTTTTTTCTATCCCTCTGTACGGGTATATTCCGAAGCCTATTGATGAACAGAGACTTATCAGTGCGGTTGAGGTGGCTCTCTGGAGGATTCATGCTGAAAAGCAACTTGAGGTATTTACTCGTCGCTTGCAAGAAGAGATAGAAGAGAAGAAAGAACTTGAAAAACAGCTCAGGCATACCCTTCATCACCATGAACGCTTTCTTGAACAGTTATCGGATGTGGTTTTTGACATGGATGCCGAGGGAAGAATCTTTTTTGTGAACAAGGCTGTAGAGGCGTTTTTAGGGTATACCCCTGAAGAAGTACGTGGAAAGTTTATCCTGGATTTTGTGAGTGAGGATTTTTTGTTTTTCTCGAGGGAACTTCTCCATCTTTTTCAGGAGGATATCATTACCCAGAAAATCTTTGAAGAAAGGGTGTATGAGATTTCCTTTCGGCATAAAGAGGGGGGGATTCGATGGGGAAGGGTGAATATCGTGCCGCTTCTTACCACATCAGAGATTCTCATCGGGGCAAGAGGTATATTGTATGATATTACCAGGGAAAAAAGACAACAACAACGACTGGAGACTCAACTCAAGCGTCTTCAGCAGGAAAAACACTATCAGGTGATTGTCCGTTATGTTCTCGAGAGAATTAATCAAACGGTTGATCCCTTTTCCCTTTTTCCGAGGTTGATTGAGTTTTTGCGATCGAGTTTGAATATTGATGGGATTCTTCTTTTCCGGATGGGAGAAGAGGGAGAGAAGGCTTTTTTCAGGAGGCTTTTTTGTGCCTGTTATGAGACGCGTCCATGCCAGAGGTTTTTGAGAGTAGAGATTGATGACAAAACGGAACTCAAACGAATCATATACTGGTGGAAAAGGTCTCAGGTACCACAGCGTTTTCTCTCCTACTGGGATGAAGAAAGGATACGGCGGGTGATGATATCTCCTTTGCTTTTTGAGGAGAAGCTCTTTGGGGCATTGGTCTGTTTCTGGCAAATGCCTGTTCGTTTAGAAAAATCGTGTTTTGTGATTTTGCAGATCCTTGCCCATATTTTTGCCCAGGCTATTCGTCGCCATGATGAGTGGGAACAGTACACGTTAGCTCAGAAAGAGGCGTTGGAACAACGGCTTTTACTTGAAAAGGCTCAGGATATGGTGAGTTTTGGGCAGATGATGAGTGCCATTGCCCATGAGGTGAGGCAACCGCTTCAGTCTATCCGTATTCTCAGTGAAAGTCCTTTGTACTGGTATAAAGAGGGGAAGGCGATTTCCTATGAAAAGCTTCTTCAAAATATGGAAAAGATTACCCAGCGTGTGCAGAGGATTGATGGGATTATTCAGGGGATGCGTCAGGCGGCTTTGGCTGTGGCTACGGTGAAACCAGAACCTGTTCGTCTCCATGAGGTGATTGATGAGGTTCTGGATACCCTTCAACAAGAGATTGTGCAGGAAACGATCACCATACAGAAACGTCTCAGTCCTGTGGATATGGTGGTGAGATTTCATACCGCTCAGCTGGTGCAGGTGATTTCAAATATTGTGGTGAATGCCATTCGGGTTCTCAAGAATCAGCCTCTTCCTCGTGTGATTCGTCTTGAAACGGAGAGGGTAAACGACAAAGCGATTTTGAGGGTGAGAGATAACGGCCCAGGAATACCCAAGGAAAAAGAAAAATATATCTTTGAACCTTTTTTTACCACTCAACCCGGGGTGGGGATGGGGATTGGGCTCTATGTGGTGAAAAGGCTTTTGTCTCTCTATGATGCCACTATTTCCTATCGTCGTGAGGGAGAGGAAACGGTTTTCGAGATGGTTTTTCCCTATGAAGAAAAAAACTCATTTTGAGACCTTTGCACGAAGGTGCTAAGGTCTCAAAAAAGTAATAAATAAAAAGAGTATAAAAATATTCCTTACGACAATAAAAAATACTCTCTTTTTGAATAAAAAATACATAAGCCCTTGTGAACAGAAAAATCGGGGTTTCAGGGGCGTCGCCCCTGATCCAAATAGGGAAAGAAAACCCCAGTGCAGGGGTCTCATTTTCTAAATAGAGAAGAAAAATTTTTTCTAACCTCTTGCAGAAAATAAAATTTTCCTTATGATATATACAAAAGCAAATACAAAAGTGGAGGCTCTATGCGGGGCACGTTGTCTCATGAGGCTTTGAACAAGCTTCTTCATTTTGATCACCATGATCCATTTGAGGTTCTTGGCTTTCACAAGATTCACTGGGGGGAAAAGAACATTTCGGTTATTCGGGTGTTGAATCCATCAGCAAAATCTATTCAGGTTGTCGATCTTTCCGCAAAGGGGAAGAAGGAAACGGTGTATGAGATGCAGCCTGTTCATTACAATGGTATGTTTGAATGTGTGTTTGAAGATGGAAGGGATTTTTTCCCCTACCTTTTGCGAATTGAATATCACAATGGGGTAATCCACGAAACAGAAGATCCGTATGTTTTTCCTCCTGTGTTGACGGACTTTGATCTCCACCTTTTCAATGAAGGGAATCACCAGCAGATTTATGAAAAGCTTGGGGCTCATATCATGGAGGTCAATGGGGTGAAGGGCGTGCTGTTTGCCGTGTGGGCGCCGAATGCCCGTGCGGTGGCGGTGGTGGGGGATTTTAACGCCTGGGACAATCGCCGTCATCAGATGAGGGTGAGAGGAAGCTCGGGGGTATGGGAGATTTTTGTTCCCCGTATTGGAGAAGGGGAGAATTACAAGTTTCAGATAAAGACCAAGCACCATCATATTCTGGATAAATCTGATCCTTATGGGTTCTATGCGGAGGTGAGACCAAAAACGGCTTCGCGGGTGTGGGATATCAACAAGTACACATGGCATGATGAGGCCTGGCTCAAGAAAAGAGCCCAGTCCCAGAATCTCCACAAACCGATGAGTATTTATGAGGTACACCTTGGCTCCTGGATGCGTGTGCCTGAAACCAATGGGTTCTTGACCTACAGGGATTTGGCGGTAAAGCTCGCTGAGTATGTGAAAGAGATGGGGTATACCCATGTGGAACTGTTACCCGTGGCTGAACACCCCTTTGATGGGTCGTGGGGGTACCAGGTCACAGGATATTACGCTCCAACCAGTCGTTTTGGAACCCCTGAGGATTTTATGTATTTTGTGGATTATATGCATCAAAACAATATTGGGGTTATTCTAGATTGGGTACCGGGGCATTTTCCCAAGGACGCTCACGGGCTTGCCCGATTTGATGGAACGGCTCTTTATGAACATGAAGATCCCCGCAAGGGTGAACACATGGATTGGGGGACCTATATCTTTAACTATGGCCGAAATGAGGTGAGAAATTTCTTGATCGCCAATGCTCTCTTCTGGCTTGAGAAGTATCATATTGACGGGCTCCGGGTAGATGCGGTGGCATCCATGCTGTATCTTGATTATTCTCGAAAGGAAGGAGAGTGGGTACCCAATATCTATGGGGGAAGGGAAAACCTTGAGGCTATTGATTTCATGAAACGGATGAACGAACTGGTCTTCAGTAAGTTTCCAGGAACAACGACCATTGCCGAAGAATCAACGGCTTTTGGGGGAGTGTCAAGGCCTACCTATGTGGGGGGACTGGGGTTTGAATTCAAGTGGAATATGGGCTGGATGAATGATACCCTTGTGTATTTTTCCAAGGAACCCATCTATAGAAAGTATCATCAGGGGACACTTACCTTTTCCATGGTGTATGCGTATAGTGAAAATTTTATTCTAGTCCTTTCTCACGATGAGGTGGTGCATGGAAAACGTTCGATTTTGAACAAAATGCCTGGGGATGTATGGCAGAAGTTTGCCAATGTGAGGCTTCTCTATACCTATATGTGGACACATCCCGGGAAAAAGCTTTTGTTTATGGGACAGGATTTTGGACAGTGGGATGAATGGAGTGAAGCCAAAAGTATCGACTGGCATCTCACTCAGTATGAACCTCATGCTAAACTTCAGAGATTGGTGAGGGATCTCAATCATCTCTATATCCAGGAACCGGCCTTGTATGAACTGGATACCGATCCTTATGGTTTTGAGTGGATTGATTTTTATGATTCGGATAATTCTATTATCAGCTATCTCAGACGGGATAGAAAGGGTGATTTTGTCGTTGTGGTTCTCAATATGACACCAGTACCCCGTTATCAGTACCGTATTGGAACTATTGCGCGTGGTTTTTACAGAGAGATTTTTAATTCAGATTCAGAAATCTATGGAGGTGCCAATATTGGGAATGCTGGTGGGGTGTGGTCTGATGATATAGCCTGGCAGGGGAAACCCTATTCTCTCTCCCTTACCCTTCCTCCTCTGGCAGGAATTATCCTCAAACTCAAGAAGGAGGATGAGTCTTCATGAAAAAGTTCAGAAAATTCCTGAAATATGTGGTTGTTTTGGGCTTTGGAACGTTTGTTGTTCTCTTTTCGAGTATTCTGTACTATGGAGAGGGATCGGGAGGAATCTTGCGGTCTTTTCTCCGTGGATTTGAGGATAGAACCCTTAACTGGCGTTTTCGCGTACGGTACTATCTCGAATCCTGGTTTCAGAAGAAGCCGGAATCCTCTCTTTTAGACAGAATGGTAATTGTGGCTATTGATGACAAAGCCATCGCCAAGTTTGGAGGGAGTTTCCCTTTTGATAGGCAGGTATGGGCGGATTATCTCAATCATTTCGCCCGTTTACCAGAGGAGAAACAACCCGATCTTATCTTTTTTGATATTGTGTTCTCTGATCCTTCTCGAAACCCTCAAAGTGATACCAATCTTTTTTTGGCGTTTCACAATTACAAAAAGCCTCTAGCGATAGACTTTATCTTGGAGCTTTCTCAGGCGGCGGTGAATCTCAGAGCAGAAGACCCTTATTTTCATAAACTTGTGCAAAGGGATGCGATGGAATATAGTCATCCTTCTGTGCAGAGTTTACGGCGTTTTGAATATGATAGGCCTATTCCTTATGAGGAAGTTTCGCATTACACAAAACAGGTGCTTATTCTTTCTCCTTTGATGGATAGAGTAGATGCTACCGGAGCGGCGAATTTCTTTAGTGATGAAAGTGGGGTCTACCGTTATTTTCCTGGAATGGTGTCGGTGTTCTATAGACAGAAAGGACAGGACATCACCAATGAGGGTATTACCAATGTGTACTACTCTTCTATACAGATGGGGATTCTTCTTCAACTTTTGAAGGCAAATTTTTCTCAGTTGGTATGGAAGCCAGAGGGGCTTTTGATTACCAATGCTGAATACAAAGGAAAAAGAGAGGATTTTTTTGTACCGCATATTCCTGGAAGGCGTGGGTATGTGGGAATCAATTATTTGGCTCCTCCTGGATCAGGTCGTGTGAGAGTAGTGTCACTCGCGGATATCACCAAGGTAGAACTGCCCAAGGGAGCCATTCTTCTGACAGGTATGTATTCAAAAAGTGGAACACATGATATCTGGCGTTCTCCCTTTGGTGAGATGTTTGGTATTGAACATATAGCCTATTCACTTTATACGCTGTATGAAAAGCGCTTTTTGCAGTTTCCTCTTCCCTGGGTGGAGGTGTTGTATACTTTTCTTCTGGTGATGCTTGTCGCCCTTCTTGCGGTGAGGGGTGGTATGGGCTGGCTTTCTCTTGGAGCTTCGGTGTCTTTTGTGCCCTTTGTGGTGGGGGTAGCTGGATTTTTCAGGGATTGGCATATTATTACCTTTGTTCCGTTTCTTGATGCCATTCTTGTTCTGGTTTTTGCCCAGGTCTATGTTTTGATTACCGAAAGTCGGGAGAAGAGTTTCATTCGTCAAACCTTCTCAAGCTATCTGAATCCAAAGCTCGTTGATCTTCTCATTGAAAATCCCGATGTCTTGCAATTGGGTGGAAGTGAAAAGGAGATTACTATCTTTTTCTCTTCTATCAAAAACTTTCACGAGGTAACCGAAGGTTTTACGGCACGGGAGATTGTGGACTTTCTCAATCGGTATTTTGGTTTTATGGGAGATATGATTATTGAGGCAAATGGGACACTTGATAAGTATATGGGAGAAATGATCATGGCCTTTTGGGGTGCTCCTATTGAGGATCCTCAGCATGCCTATTTGGCCTGTAAAACAGCAGTGGAGATGCTGAAGCGCGTGGAACTTTTCAACCAGGAGCAGAAGAGGCTCGGCTTGAAGCCTGTGTTGGTCAATATTGGGTTGAATACAGGTAGGGCGGTGGTTGGGAATGTGGGTTCGGATAGACAGAAGAATTACACCGCTATTGGAGATTCGGTTAACCTGGCTTCTCGTATTAAAGGCCTCAATAAGTTTTATCACACTCAGATTATTATCTCTGAGTTTACCTACGCTCAGGTAAAGGATAGGGTGGTGGTTCGTGAACTTGATCTCACACGTGTGAAAGGGAAAAAAGAGCCGGTGAGGGTCTATGAACTGTGGGATATCAAATAAAAGGGGTCGTCTATGAAGAAGCCTGGATCAGCCAAAAAAACAGTTATTTTGACGATTATCAATCTTTTGATCTTGTTCTTCTTCGTGGTTATATATTATCTTCCTGAAGGGATTTCCTTCTTTGGATGGAGAGATTTTTTGCATCAGATAGAAAGAGTATCGCTCAATCTTCGCTATGCGGCTTTTGCCGCTCGGGGTGGGAGTTTGACGGGAGAGGGAATGGCCCAGCGGCAATCGGCTCAGTCGGAGTTTTATCGTTATATCTATATTGTTTCTGTTGATGAAGAATCTATCAAGTACTACAAGAGTTATCCCCTGCCTGGAGCTGTGTGGGCGTCTGTATTGGAGCATTTTCTTTCGATGGAACCGTCAAAACGACCGGCAACGCTTTTTTTCAATATTCCTTTCTATGGGGCAGCAGAGAAAGAACTTTTGACAAAACTTGAGGGGTATCCTCTTCCTGTGGGTATGGATTTTCGTCTTGAAGAGAAAGGGGAACCTCTGGATTATGAGTCTGATGAAGCCAAAGCTATGCGACCCTTTGAGGTGGCTTTTCTTGATCCTTCCCTTTTGAGTGGGTATGCCTCATATACGGCTCCCGCTGTTGAGTATCTTCAGCGTGTAGGATATATGGGGTATCTCAATCTTGAAGGGGAAGAGGAAATCATGTATAAGGTGCCTCTCTTTGCTGTGGTTTCTTATAAAAGAAATGGTTCCCTGACCAATGTGGTGTATCCTTCGGCGGTATTGATGATGACGCTTATGTATACGGGAGTAAAACTTGAGGATCTTCGTATTATGCCGGAAAAGATTGTGCTCCCCAAAGCGAAGCTGAGAGACAAAATTGTGGATATTGTTATTCCCGTGGACAAACACTATCGGATGAGAGTTCATTACAAAAGCCAGGGACAATATCAGTACCTGAGAACCATTTCTCTCAAGGATATTTTCAGAGCGGGTATTCCAAAACAGAGTATCCTTCTTTTTGGGGTTCGTTCAGAGGGAACAGCAGCCAATAAGTTTTCTTCTCCGTTGGGGTCCCTTTTTAGTGTGGATCATTTGGCCTATGGGGTGGGAACGATTTTGAACCGGGAGTTTTTAGCGGATGTACCTTGGTGGGGAGAATTGGTTTTTCTTGTTCTCTGGCTTTTTGTTTTGCAGGTGCTTCTCTCTCGGGGACTGAAAACCACGATTGTAGCTCTTTTTCTTGCTCTCTTTATGCCCATTGGGGTAGGGATTCTCTGTTTCAAGATGGGGTGGGTAGTGGTGACGTTTCTCCCACTTGTTGCCGGCGTGCTGTATCTTGTTTTGGGAGAAGTGTATATTCTCTTGACTGAAGAAAGGGAGAAACGTCTCATAAAATCCACTTTTTCCCGTTATGTGAGTCCGGATCTGGTGAATATTCTTGTTGAGGATCCTTCTCTGGTAGAATTAGGTGGAGTAGAGAGAGAAGTGACGATGCTTTTTTCGGATATTCGTGGCTTTACCACACTCTCTGAGGGAATGAAACCCACAGAGTTGATTGAATTCTTGAATCAGTATCTTTCTCAGATGACAGATATTGTACTTGAGACAAAAGGGTCCCTCGATAAATATATTGGGGATGCTATCGTGGCATTTTGGGGAGCTCCCCTTCCCCTGGAAGATCATGCTTTTCAGGCGTGTCTTGCCTCTGTCCGGATGGTGGAGAAACTCAAGGAGTTCAATGCGAATCTTATTCGTGAGGGCAAAGAGCCTATCAATATTGGTATTGGATTAAACACAGGGGTGATTACCATTGGGAATATTGGCTCTCAGAAAAAGAAAAACTACACGGGTATAGGGGAACCCATGATTCTCACTGAAGAGCTGCAGGATGAAAACAAAACCTATAAAACAAACATCATTATCAGTGAGTTTACCTATCAGAAGGTGAAGGATAGGGTCATTGTGAGGGAACTCGATTTTTATCCTTACCAGGAGGGGCGAATTCGTATCTATGAACTCTTGGGGGTGTTATAATCAGGGCCAGTAGTTTTTTGCCCGCAGGGTAAGAACGGCATTGGAAATATCCTTAAAGGCTCTTTTTTCCTCAAGTTCAAATTGACTATTCCAGGGGATATTGGTAAACGCTACCAGAGCATTGGTGGCAGCGGTGTACTGTTTATTTCTTGTGAGCATATCCACATAGATGCCAACAACAGTTCTTTCAGCAGGGGTTTTTCTGGAAAGAAGAAGAGCCTTTTCAATGTTCTCAAAGGCTTTTTTCTTGTCTCCGAACCAGGGCCAGCCAGGAACAAGGTCATAGACCAGGGCTCTCATGGCCCAGGGAACACCGTCGAAATAGTTGGGCTGAAGTTCAATACACCTATTGAGAGCCTCAAGAACATCATCGGCATAAAAAAGGCTATCAAGTATGCCGTTTTCTTTGGACCAGAGGGCATATCCTACCGCTAACCAGTAGTATCCCTCTGCTCCCAAAGGGTTGAGCTGAGTGGCTAAAAGAGCATAGTCTTTGGCCTTGAGAAAGGCGGCTTTTCGGCTTTCTTTTGTAGTTTTATAAAACTCTCCCTGGTAATAATAAGCCGCAGCGGTAATCCAGAGGCGCTGGTAATTCGTTTTTCCTGAGGCCAAGAGTACTTCCTGTTCATGGATATAGTCATTTATCGTTTTGAGGTTGAGACGTTTGGGAAAAACTTCGTCGGGAAAGCCATACACATCTCCCCAGAGTCGTGTCAAAGAAACAAAGGACAAGAGAAGAGCAAGATGATGATGTTTCATTCTTCTTCCTCCTGGTGTGCCGATGATTCTTCTGAAAAGGCAAACTGAAGAAGTTTGCCTTCAAGGTAGTCTTTCGTTAGTTCTAAAAGTTTATTCTTCTGATTGTAATCAGGGTGTTCTAAAACCACCTCTAAGAGATAGTTGAGGATTTGACCGATAAGAGGGGATGGTTTGAGATCAAAGTTTTGCATGATATCATAACCATTGATGTCTAAATCCGTTACTTTGAGAGCACTGTCCTGTTCCAGGACACGCTGGATGTGTTTTTTGAAATCCTCGAGAATATCGGCTGTCCTTTGCTTGGTGCCACTGGCAAGTCTATCAGCTTCACGGAGAATAAACAAATCTTCTAAGAAGGCTGTATCCCCATCAAAGCGACGAAGAAACCTTCTCACCGCTCCATCTGTCCATTCATGGGTGTAATAAAACATATGAAGACGAACTAACTTACATACCCATTCAATTTCCTGATTGCTGGCTTTGAGACGTTTGAGAATTCTTCTGGCGATTCTCTCTCCCATGACTTCATGGTTGTAGAAGACGTTTCCATGCCCGCCCTGTTCAGCAAACTTTTTTGCTCTTGGTTTGGCAATATCATGAAGAAGGGCGGCAAATCTCACAAGGGGTTTATGGGGAGGAACAAAATCACAGGCATAGAGATTGTGGTAGTACACATCATACCTGTGAAACTCATTCTGGTCTACCCCAATCCCTTCTAACAGTTCCGGCATAAGGTATTCGAGAAGTCCTGATTTTCTCATAGCCTCTATACCAAGAGAGGGTTTTTCTGTTTTCAGAAGTTTCATAAACTCATCATGGAAACGTTCCATGGCCACTTTCTTTATGCTTTCCATGGACTTGGGGATAGCCGAGAAGGTGGCTTCTTCAATCTCAAATTGAAGCTTGGCACTCAATCGGCAGGCTCTCATCGGGCGAAGGCCATCTTCCAAAAATCGCACTAAAGGATCCCCCACACACCGGATAAGTCGTCTACGAATATCCTCTTCGCCACCGAAAGGGTCAATGAGTTCTCCTTTGAGCGGGTGATAGGCCATGGCGTTAATGGTAAAGTCTCTTCTTGCAAGATCTTCATGAAGGGAACGTACAAAAATAACACTCTCTGGTCTGCGTCCGTCTTTGTATTCTTCATCAATACGATAGGTGGTAATCTCAAAACTTTCTACAGGTTCCCTGATGATAAGCGTTACCGTGCCATGTTTGATGCCTGTAGGAACAATGAAATGCTCTTTGTTTTCTGGATGCTTGGTATGGGAAAAAAGACGCATAATCTCCTGTGGGGTAGCGCTTGTCGCAAAGTCGAAATCAAAATCTTTCTTGCTTTTCTCATAACCACCAGCAAGAAGCATATCTCTCACAGCTCCCCCCACCATACTAATTTCATAGCCAGCTTTTTCTACGGTTTCTATAATCCATCGGATAGAAAGGGGAATTTTTTCAAAGAGCCAGAGGGTTCGTTTCATCGTGAGGGTGCTCCTGAGAGGGCTTTTTTGACAAGCGAGGCACTGAATTCATACACCGAAGAAAGCTCTTCAGAAGAAAGACCTGCTCCTAAACCAACGGCTTTCCAGAGCTCAGGGGTGAGAAAATCCCCAATATCATGGGCGTCTGAATTGATCACAAGGGGAGCCTTGTATTTTTTGGCAAGATCTACAACTCGACCATTCCCAAGACAGTTTCCTTTTCGATAGCTGATTTCAAGGGCAACCCCTTTCTGTGCTGCAAGTTTCACCTCTTCTTCTGCAATAAGGCCTGGATGGGCGAGGATATCCACTTCAGCTAAAATAGCGGCACGATTGGTTCCTGGTCTTACGGGTTCCACGATGGTTTCTCCATGAGCCACAACGAGATGGATGCCTTTTCCACGAGCATAGAGGGTGAGTTCCTTGATATCCTCGGGAAGAACATGAGTCAGTTCAATCCCCGCAAGAACGGTTATTTCATTTTGTTTTTCGTTCATGGAACGGGCAAAAGGAACTATTTCTTTGCAGAGGAGTTCAATATTGGTGGCATCCGCATGGTCCGTGATGGCAATCACCCCGTATCCTTTGACAATAGCCCGCCGGATGTGCTCGGAGGGAATGAGGGTGCCATCACTCCAGAGAGTATGAGAATGAAGATCAATGACGTTCATGCCTATCCTCCGCTATGTTCTGAAGAAAATTAAACGCTTCCTTGAGAGAAACTTCGTCAAAAGGATGACTATAACGTCCCTGAAAAGGCTTTACCCGGCCAATTTTGTCAATAAGAACGACATACACAGTATGGCGTTGATTTTTTTTGTCGTGAAGAAGGGGAAGACGGACATCCTCCCAGGAAAGTTTGCTGATTATTTCTGGAGAAACAAGAAGCCCTTTGTGTTGAAAATCCCGGATAAGACGCTGAAGCTCGTCCTCAGAAAGAAGCTTTTTTTTCATGGAAAGAAAAGCTTCTCCTATAATACCCCAGGCGACAGCAAAACCATGAAGAAGAGAATACCCCGCGGCATGTTCAAGCGCATGTCCTAAAGTATGACCGAAGTTGAGGATTTGCCTGAGATTTTGTTCTTTGGGGTCTTTTTGCACAATCCTTGCCTTGATCTCACAGCTTCTCAAAAGAAGAGATGGCCACTCTTCCTCAGAAAAAGGTCTCATCAGTCTTTCATAATAGGTCCCATCGATGATAAGGGCGTGTTTGACCATTTCTACAAAACCATTTTTTCTCTGTTCTTCAGGCAACGTCTGAAGAAACAGGGTATCAGCAATAACAAGCGAAGGAAAGTGAAAACTCCCCACTAAATTCTTTCCATA
Organism: Longinema margulisiae; assembly: GCF_025266855.1. GTDB lineage: Bacteria > Spirochaetota > Brevinematia > Brevinematales > Thermospiraceae > Thermospira. Next base: position 2,322,353 of record NZ_CP053071.1, on the reverse strand, counting down.
AGGGGTATCCACCCCTGTTTTTCCCCCTAGAGAACTATCGACAATGGAAAGCACCGTTGTAGGTATCTGCACGTAGGGAATACCTCGCATGTAGATGGAAGCGATAAAACCGCAGAGATCTCCGACCACACCGCCTCCCATAGCTACGAGGAGGCTTTTCCTATCATACCCTTTTGAGGTGAGTGTGCCAGTGATTTCAATGACCTTATTGATGTTTTTTGAGCTTTCTCCAGAAGGAATGAGAAGAATATCAGAAGACCCAAAGCTCTCTATTTCTTTGTTCCATGCAGCAAATACCTTCTCATCAACAAGAAATCCCACCTTTGAGAACGTTTTTTTTTCTAAGAAAGCGCGGAGATGCTTTTGCCAGTGATTTTTTCCAAAGATGACAGGATAGGTGAACACTCCTGAGGAGGGAACTTTCACACGAAGGTTAATTTCTTTCATTGAGGCTTTGCTCCGATTTTATCCTCGCGATAACATCGGCGGTGATATCCACCGTTCTATCGTAGAAAAGCAGTCCAGCTGTTTCTTTGGTCAGAATAAGGGTGTATCGTTTTTCATTGCCAATTTTCTGAACGACAACAAGAATCTTATTGTAGATGGTACGGGTGAGTTCGTTACGAAGGGCATCAAGACTCTTGTTGGCTTCAATCGTAAATTCAGCCAATTCTTGTTTTTTGCTGTCAATTTCAATCTCACGTCGGGTTCTTTCTTCTGCCGAGAGAGAGGTATAGAGCCTTTTGTATTCTTCTTCAAGGGCAGCAATAGCCTTTTTTCTTTCCTGTATCTGGGCATCATATTCCTGCCGTTTTTTGGAGAGTTCCTGTCGAATATCTTCATAACCAGGATAGGACTGGAGAACACGATCAAAGTCCACGACAGCCACCTTGACTAATTTAAGAGCAGCGGCACTCTGCGACCAGAGCGTTATGGTATTCCCCATAAGAAGCATGGCCACCATATACCAGAACCATTTTTTCATCTCTAACCTCCTTAAAACATTCCTTGAATAGAAAGAACAAACTGCCAATCACTGAAGAGGTCATCTGTTCTCTCAAGTCTAAAACGGCTTTCTACAGGATCATAGTATCCCCGTCGCACTAAATAAAAGCGAAGAGGAAATCCCGGGATATTAAAGCGAATACCTGGACCAAAACTGAACATGGTCCCTTCAGGGTTCAAAGGAGCTATTCCATTGTATGTCGGCCAGAGATTACCAACATCAAGAATAAACGCTCCCCAGATCCATATCTGATAAATCTGATAACGAAGTTCAAAACTCTGATAAAGTTTTGACTCTCCTCCACGAACAAGTCCCATCCAACCGCGAAGTTCCCAGATACCATCATACCGCAGGATCTCTGAAGAGGAGTACTCGGTTTTTCCATTCATGATTTGAGGAAGCAAAAACTCGGTGGAAATGTTGTAGGCAAGCACAATCTTCCATATAGGGTTGAAATAGGTACTGAAGAATGTTTTGGTCTTGATAAAATGACTTTCTCCCCCAAGCCATCCTCCATATGAGGTGAGTGTTGCCTGGAAGACACTCCCACGAGTGGGTTCAAAGGGATTGTCGGTAGAATTTCTGGTAGCGGTGATGCCAAAATAGTTTTTGAAACACCATCCTTTGTTGAGATCATCTAAAAGTCCTGTATTATTGGTCCAGACGCTGCCGTATATCAGAGGATTCTGGAAATTGGCACCAGTGTCTTGATAAAATGAAGTTCCCAAAGAAATACTTCCATTCCAGTAGATCCCGAATCGTCTCCCGACGTTCACCCCTATATTGAAGCTGTCTCTATAGTAGTATTTGTCATTGGTGAGTGTAGTAAAGCTATTACTGGGATTGTCTCGATAGTTGAAATCGGAACCGTCAATGATGCCATCATTGTTGTCATCGGTAGGAATATTCTTGAACCAGTTTCGACTATAACCCACACTAAATCCTGCTGAAATTGGCTGATCAAAGAGATAAGGTTCCTGAAACCCAAAGGTAATGGACTGACTATTCTGGGCCCATTCACCGCGGGCAGTTACCGTACGGCCAGTACCCAAGAAATTCTTTTCAGAGACCTGAAGATAGGCGGAAAAACCAGACTCAAACCCATAGGTGACACCTATGGTGAAAAGCCCTGTTCTTGTTTCTTCCACATCAACGTTGAGATTTACCAACCCCTCGGCTGAGCCAGGATAGGTGATAACCTGCACATCAGAGAAGTATTCCAATTGCATGAGCCTGTTTTTCGTCTGTTCGACCTTTCGGTTAATATACATTTCTCCTTCCTGGAAGATAATCTCTCGTTGAATCACCTTTGTTTTTGTTCTGGTATTGCCTGTGATGAGAATCTTTTCAATATGGGCTCGTTTTCCTTCATAAAGAAGGAGACGGCTATCAATCACATTGGTATTGGAACGCTTTTCGGGAATGAGGACGACATTTGCATAGAGGTACCCATTATCAGCGTACTTTGAGTAGATCGCGTATCTCCCCATCTCCATCTGGATGTAGTCGTACACATTTCCTTCCTTGAGGGTAATCAGCGAACGAAGTTCCTCTGTTTTGTAGATGGTATTATTTTCAATAGAGATGGTACCCGTATAATACTTTTCTCCTTCCTTGATATCAATTTCTACATAGATGGCCGGATGGTTGTCCTTACCAACATTGGTGATATACCATGTATGTTTGGTGATTTCGACATCAAAGTATCCCTTTTTCTTGTAAAGATACTGGATAAGCTGTTTATCCTGTTCGAATTCATCTTCTTTGAGAACACCGGAGATGATAAACCAGAATTTTTCCTTGGTTTTCATAGTATTTTTGATTTCACTGGTTTTGATGGCCGAATTTCCTGTAATGAGGATTTTTTCCACCACAACCTTCTTTTTTGTATCCACCACAAAGGTAATATCATAGGCATTGGTTTTTTTGGCATCGTAAGACTCCTTTTTTGCCTCTATCGAGACATCCCGGAATCCTTCTTCGATATATTTCTGTTTCAAAATAGCTACAGACTCTGTAATCATAGATTCTGTGAAATATCCCTCTTCTTTGAGTGGGATAGCGCTTTTGAGGTCTTCGACACTCAGGCTTCCTGCATTTTTGAAGCGTATCCAGCGAAGATAGGGGTTTTCTTTCACTTTGAAAATGAGACGATACCCATTGGTAAGTCTTTCCCTTTCCACACGAATATCCTGAATCTTCCCTGTTTGATAGAGAATCTTGATACTTTCATTCACTTTCTCGCTCGAAAAGGTATCCCCATTTTTCACAGGAAGAAGACTTCGCAGTTCTCTTGCCTGTATATTCTGGAGTCCCTGAAAGGTAATATCCTGAATAGTAGCAATTTCCTGACCAAAAACAAAGCCCACACACAAGAAACTGGTGAAAATGAAAAACTGCAAGAAAGGTTTACGATGCATGGCCTACTCCTAAAATCGTCTTTTATAGTTGATTTCGATTTTTTGTTCGTACTGGAGGGGTTGGGGAAGGAGAGGTTCTGTAAGTGGTTCATACGACCATCCCACTTCAAATCCCTCAAAGGAATAACTTACTCCCACACTGTATACTGGTCTAAGCCTCACGGTGTTGCTTTCCTCCATACCTTTGAGAGAAATATCTGCCTCAAGAAAGATATTGGGGAATATATATCTTCCCAAGGAGACCGAAGATCCTTCTAACAAGGTATTCCAGGAGAGATTGGAAACACTGCCCGTGAGATACTTCGCATAATTCTGGGCCAAGGCACTTCGGATCACAAACATATCAAGGCCCAGCTGTTGCCGGAGTCGTGCCGAAAGGGGAGAAAGCACAAGAACATCTTCTGCAAGGCCAGCTCCTGTCGAGAGAAGAGCCTGGGCTGTTTTTGGGGCTATATTGGTGTTGGTAGCCACCTGAGGTAAACCAAGATAGGCGATAATCTCCTCCTGTCGTCTCTCTGGAATAGAATAAAAATTTACCAGATTTATTTTAGGGAGTTTTCCTCTAAAGGTCAAATAAATATCAATATTTTCCTGAAAATCCCGGTATTTGTATTTTGATTGCAATTCTACGGTAGGAAAAAAATCATTCTCAAAGGTAATACTTCCTTCTACAATTTGAAAGTTCTGTGTGAGGTATCGGAGATTTCCAGAAGCCACCAAGAGTTTCCCTGTGAGAAGTGGGTTACCGATATTTCCTTTTACTTTGAGAGAGGCTCCTGGTTCAAAGACGAAATCAAAAAGCTCACTCTGAACATTCACTTTCTGGTCAAAGGAAAGGGTAAGGGTGAGCTGAACCGGCAAAGGAAAATCTTCTTTTTCCCTTTGCCATATATCCTGAAGACTTATCCAGAGACGTGATTGACGAAGACGGAGGTTTCCACTGAGAGAGAGGCCATTTTGATTTCCTGTGAGGTTAAGTATTTCAGGTTGCACACTTCCTGTGAAAAGGGCACTTTGAAAACGAAACACATCAGTAGAACGCTGGCTTCCTAAAAGAAGAGAGAAGAAACCCTCCTGAAAGGGCTTGAAACCACCTTGAATCCAGAAAATTCCAGTGGAAGTAGTGAGCTTTTGTCTGGGGAGAACAATCTCCTCACCAGAGAAGGTCAGAGAAAGATACTGATTGGTTATTTTTGTGACAAGCCCGGGAAAAGAAAGAAAAAGGTCTTGAAGCTGAATATTTCCATCTAAAGAGGGAGAGGTTGGATTACCAGCAAGATCGATTTTTGCAAAAAAGGCACCAGAAAGGCGTATCTGTTGCCATTTATCCAGAAAAGAAAGGGTGCCTCGATGTTGACTTCGGAGATTGATGTTTTTTTCAGAGACTTCTCCCGAAATATTGCCGCTTAAGAAGGGCAAAAGATATTCTATCAAAAGGTTCTTGGTAGAGAGGTCATAAAAACCGTTGATACCATACAACTGTTTCTTGCTAAAGGTAATGAGAGAGTTCTTTATTATTACTTCACCACTCAGCGCGGGTTGTTTCTTTTGGGTGAGAAGCCACTCGGGAATACGATAGGTGACCAAATAGGCATCATCTTTTCTCTCCAAGGAACCGATGAGTGAGAGCTGGAATAAATGTTTTTCCTTTGAAGCAAGAAGAAAACTCCATCCCGCATTGGTAGTACTCAGGTCAACAAACCCATCACCCGTGATCTCCCATCCTCTCCCGTCAACAAAAATCTCTTTAGCTTCAATGCGTTTTCCCTCTTTCCGAAGGTTTCTTACCAGAAATATCGTGTTCTCGTCACTTATTTTTATCTGTCCCTCTCCATCAAAGGACAATCCTTCTCCTGTGAGTTTTCCTATTCCTTCTACAAAGAAAACACGCTTATCAGGAAGTCGAATGCCCGCTTTTTTGAGGTCTATAATGCTTTCCCATCGTTCTTTATCCCACCGAATGAGAAAACCTCCTCCACGAATGAAGCCTATACGTAGTTCTCCCCCTTCTGGTTTTGGAGAAAATTGCCCCTGGCCTATGAGGGTGTCTGCCTGAAGCCCAAGCCAGAAATTGTCAATAAAGAAGTTAGCCTCTTTTGTTCTGCCCTCCATACGAAGTTCGTAAGGCATACCTTCAATCAGCAAAAGAGAGGAGGTTTTGAGAAAAGAGATGGTATTTTTGTTCCAGGTAAGTATCCCCGAGCTTTGTAATACTGGTCTTTTGGATATTTTGAGAGGAAGAAGCGAAAGAGAAAGGTTTGAAATCTTCCATTCAAGTTCACCGTCAGTGAGATGATGAGAAAAGACAAGTTGAATATTCTGACGAAGATTCAGTGATCCCTCTCCCTTTTCAGCAAGGGCATCCCAGGTATAGGACAACTGAATGGGAGATTGGCCTATGAACGGAAAACGGCCATCTCCGGCAAGGGAAACATATGTCCATCTCCGATTTGGATACGATGTTTCTATCGTGATATTTCCTCGAATATTTTCCTTGGAAAATGAGAGATTAGAGAGTTTTGTAATGGCATTGGTTGGAGATAACACCTCAATAGAATAGTCAGCCAAGGCTCGACAACTTCCTCCTGTGAGAAGCCGAAAACCCTCTATTTTTCCATTGATTGAAATTTTGCCTTTTTCATCCATGAAAAAACGCCCTTTTGTAGCCAGGGTCATCTTGGCTAAATCAAAACCATCAAACCATATGGTGGTGGTAAGGGCTGTTCCTTCGATATTTCTTCCCTCAAAATTGACGGTAATATCCCTTCCAATAAATCCATCAAAACCTAAATTGCCACTTTCCTTTACAAAAGAAATACCGTTGGTTTCTTTTTGAAAGCGAATCACCGTATTTCCAGCCCTTCCTCTGTTTACTCGAAGGTCTTCAATCTGAAGAAAACCGCCTCGGGAAGATGCCTGAAGAGAGGTCTTGCCACTCAGATAAAGAAAATTGGGGATGACCATCAATGATGTGCCATTTCCTTTGAGAGAAAAGCCTTGAGAAGAACATTGCCAGGTAAACGAAGCCTTTCCTCCTTTTTTGGCTGACATGGCTAACGTTCCACCTTCAGGGTTACAGAAGAGAGAAAGAAATTGTTGTTCTGGACCCTGAAGATGAAAAGAAAGGGAAGACTGAGCCTTTTTCCACGACGTTTCTAAGGTATATCTCCCTGGAGAGAAATAGTACTCAAAGATACCTTTTTCCTGAAGTTTTCCGTAGTTGAGAAAAAGCTGTTGAGAGTAGGCAAGACTTTTTTCCGCAAAGTTTACGATGAGACTTTCTCGGGTATTGGTTTGCGAAAGATGATGTTTACGGTAGAGAGAGAGGTCGGCAGAAAAATTCGTAAAAAGAGAAATGGGGATACCACCAACAGAAAGAGAGAGTTTTGTTTGAACGAGTGTTTCCCACCAGTGAGTTCCATACAGGTAAAGTTTGAGAGAACCCTTTCCATGGAGATATTCCATGGAATAAACGTCATTTACCTGAAACTCTCCATCATAGGCAGCTTCCCAGCCGATGGGGTGGGGGCGAAACATAGCCTCGGAAAGGGAAAAGGTGGCAAAAAAGGTTTGCCAGAAAGAAAAGAGAAATTTACTCTTTTGCATAACAATTTTTGGGGACATTTTCTTAGAGGAGATATTTTGAGAAAAGGATTCCAGATAGGCCAGTAATTCATTGGGGGCTATCGTACCATCGGCCTCTTGAATAGTGATCTGATAAATAGCCTCCATCCCATCCCAGAGAACACTGGGGAGATAAAAGAATCTTACCTGTTTTATCGATACGCTATTGTGATTCCCAAAAGAGATGACGATATCCTTGGCCCCCAGAAATCCAAAGGGAAGGTTATAGAGCCTTCCAATAGAAAGGGTGACACCGGGAAATTCTTTTTCAAAAGCCTTTTCTATGGTGCTTTTTTGACGATGAAGAAAAAAATCCCCTCCTACCATCAGGAGCACATAAAAAAGGAGAAAAAGGAGCACAGCTATAATGGATCGTTTCAGTGAAAACATAAACTTTTTTGGTTACCCCTTTGATAGGAGAACTTATTTCTTCTTTGTGGCCTGTTCATCAAGGAAGGATACTAAAGCCCCAATGGCATTTTTGATACCATTCTGGAGAGCTTGTTCTTCATTCAGGCCTGCTCCCTTTCCCTGGAGGGGTTTTCCTTCTTCTACCTTGTTGGCTACCAGATCAATCCAGCTATAAGAAAGATTTACCTCACTGACATAGAGACCACTGAGGGCATCCATCTTCACAATATCTCCCGCATTTCCTAACACGTTGCCGCTCATGAGGACATAGAGAAGACGACGAATCTCTGGATAACGGGAACGAATATGATTGATGAGCGTTTCTTTGAGTTTCTTCTCGCTGGTAAAATCAAGGTCTGGCATTTCGATTTCTATGACGTTAAACCCTTTACTGGCCAATTGAGAAGAGAGGCTGTCATTGGCAGCCTGATCAAAGAGATAAGACTCACTCTTTGTTCCCTGCTTTGTGGTGCGCAAAAGAACCACAGCGGTGGGTTGAGCTTTGGTGCGAGGAGCTACTTTGAGTGAAAGTTCAATACGATTCTTTTTCTTCAGATTCAGGATCTGTTCTTCTAACTCTTTATCAGCCGCAATGATGTTACTGTAGGCTGAGAAGGAGAAGGAAATAGTGATAGGAAGCGGATTCTTATTTCCAGGTTGAGAGACTTCGTAGGTGATGTTTCCTTCGTTATCGGTGGTTGTTCCCTTCTTGGCTACCAAGGTTCCCCCATCAGAGATGGCTTCAATCGGAATACCAGAGAGAGGAATCTTTTTTTCTGTGTCCTGGACTTTCACAACAATAAGATCACTGCCCCCTTCGCTATAGGCATAGGTGGGACTGGAAACCAACTGAAGAGAAAGTCGCTGGTAAACACTCAAAAGCTGGGTGCGAATCTCCTCATACACATCCTCGTTTTCAGCGGCTTTGCCACTGATGAGAAGACCCTGCCAAAGAGCTTCAAGAGCTGGCTGATAATAGCGCTGAGCTATGAGCGCTTGAGCATCAGAGAGATATTTTTTTGAAATAGTCCTTTGCTGTTCTACTAATTTTCGCTGGCGTTCTCTTTCGGCTTCCACCCATTTTTTAGGGAGTTTAATCAGGGTATACATGGTGTATGTGCCATTGTCGTATTTCTCATAGTAGATTTCTGAGACCTCAATACTGACATTGGCATTGCCTTTCCCTTCTATACTTTCTTCAATCTGTTGGGTGAGGGAAGAAACATTGTCTCCTTCTGTCCCTGTCGCCTTGTATGAGATTTTTCGGGTAACCCGAATACCAATATAATCAACCAACTGGCGCGTAGCATCGGCAACAGCGGCTTTTTTGGCTGTTTGAAGTGAGGGTTGATTTTCTGCCCCTCCAACGAAATACACAAAGGTATTATCAGGTTTTGGAGGGGTGAGAATCCAGGTGGGGGTTTGAGGGGCGGATTTCTCTACCAGCCGTGGGATAGAAGATGGTTTTGTCGTTGATCCACACCCCAGAACACAAAGAAAAAGACAACCCATCGAAAGGAAAATAAGGATATGTTTATATCTCTTCATGGCATCCTCCAGGAAATATTCTCTTTATATTGTATACCCTTTTTCACAAAATATCAACTGAACAGGGGAAATTTTTTTCATCAGTTTTCTTGGTATGATTCCCCTTTTGAGAGAGCATTTTTTTGTAAGGGGTTGTATTTTTTTTCTTTTTGTGGTATAATATGCCAAGTGTTTTTTGGTTTTCACCAGGGGAGGAAGCATGAGTAAAGAATATACGTCTGCATCGATTAGTGTTCTTCAGTTTCCAGAAAATATCCGTACCCGTCCCGATATGTACATTGGTGATAGGGAGATAGATGGTTATCATCATCTTGCTTTTGAAGTGATTGATAATTCTGTTGATGAGCACTTGGCTGGTCATGCAAAACACATCACGGTTCGTCTTCTTGCCCAGAATACAGTAGAGATTATCGACGATGGAAGGGGTATTCCTGTTGACCCTCATCCACAGAAAAAAATACCGGCTATTGAACTTATTCTCACAGAACTTCACTCTGGTGGAAAATTTAACCGGCAGGTGTATGGGGTTTCGGGTGGACTTCATGGGGTTGGTCTTACGGCGGTCAATGCCCTTTCTTCTTTTCTGGAGATTGAAGTATCCCGTGGGGGAAAACGGTATGCCATTCGCTACGAGAAGGGTATCAAAAAACAACCTCTCAAGGTGGTAGGAGAGGCTTCTTCTACGGGAACGGTGGTACGTTTCCAGCCAGATGATTCTATCTTTCAGGTTCATAGTTTCAGCCAGGCTATTCTGAGAGCCAGGCTTCGTGAAGTGGCCTTTCTGAATCCTGGTCTTGAGGTTACCTTTGAAGATCATACGGTGAGCGGTGAACCAACAAAAGAGGTTTTTTGTTTTCCCAATGGGATTGTGGACTTTCTCAAGAATGAACTCAACAAAGATGAGGAGCTTCTCTTTGCTGATCCCATTGTTATCTCCGGGGAAAAAGAAATCGAAGGGGGAACCCTTCGTCTTCAGATAGCCTTCCAGTACCGAAATACCGGTGATGATCCGGAAATCTATAGTTATACCAACTCTATTCATACCAAATCTCATGGTATTCATGTGGATGGTTTCTGGATGGCCTATGAAAAGATTATGCAGGACTTTGCAGAGAGACTCAATCTTGGACGTAAAGACGAGAAAATTGATAGAAAAACCCTTTCCTTTGGATTTACCTGTGTGATTAATACCCTGATTCCCAATGCGGAGTTCAAAGGCCAGACAAAAGATAAACTCACAGAACCCCTTGCCGCCAGAACGGTCATCAAGGATATTGTTGAAGGAGCTTTGTTTGTCTTTTTTGAGAAGAATCTGGACTTGGCCGAGAAAATCATTCAAAAAAGCCTTCTCGAACAACGGGCCCTTGAAGAGGCAGAGAAAGCCAGGCAGGGAGTGCGAAACAATGTTGGTCGAAACAAACGAGAGACAGCGACTATCGTCGCCGGGAAGTTGGCTGATTGTACCTCCCGAAAGCGAGAACTTCGGGAACTCTTCATTGTAGAGGGAGATTCAGCTGGTGGATCGGCTAAGCAAGGCAGAAACCGTGAATTCCAGGCTATTTTGCCTCTCCGGGGAAAGATTCTCAATGTCGAGAAAAAGATTGAACGGCAAAATCTCAATACCATTTTGGCCAATGAAGAGATCAAGACCATGATTGCTGTTATAGGCACAGGGTATCACAGCTATTTTGACATTGAGAAACTCAACTACAACAAAATTATCATCATGACCGATGCCGATGTAGATGGTTCTCATATTCGTACCCTTCTTTTAACTTTCTTTTACCGATTTATGCGTCCTCTCATTGAAGAGGGGCATGTCTATATTGCTCAACCGCCACTTTATAAGATTACGGCGGGCAAGAAGACCGAATATGCCTATAGTGACCAGGAAAAGGATGAACTTCTTGAAAAGGTGTTCAAAAACACCAAATATGAGATACAACGTTACAAAGGTCTTGGAGAGATGAATCCCGAACAGCTCTGGGAGACTACCATGAACCCTGAGACAAGAAAGCTTTTGCGGGTGAGTATTACAGACTTTGAGGAAGCCAATAATATGGTGAAGGTGCTGATGGGCGAGGATGTCTCAGGTCAGAGAAAGGAGTTCATTCTCAAAAACGTGAGTTTTGTCACCAATGTTGATGATATTGCATAGAGAAGGGGAGTAGATATGGCAGCCTACGACTTCACAGCTATCGAAAAGAAATGGAAAGAATACTGGGACAAACACAAAACCTTTCGAGTAACCGAAGATCCTTCTTACCCTGAGGAGAAGCGCTTGTATGTTCTGGATATGTTTCCGTATCCTTCTGGGTCAGGGCTTCATGTGGGACATCCAGAGGGGTATACCGCTACCGATATCTATACCCGCTACAAACGGATGAATGGCTTCAATGTGCTTCATCCCATGGGCTTTGATGCCTTTGGTTTGCCTGCAGAAAACTATGCTATTCAGACCGGCACTCATCCCGCTGATACCACCTACAAAAATATCAATCGTTTTCGCGAACAGATCAAGTCTATCGGTTTTTGTTATGACTGGGATAGGGAAGTGAGCACCTGTGATCCGGATTATTATAAGTGGACTCAGTGGATATTCCTGCAGATGTTCAAAAAAGGTTTGGCTTATGAGGCTGAGATGCCTATCAACTGGTGTCCGAGTTGTGGGACAGGTCTTGCCAACGAAGAGGTCCAAGATGGAAAATGTGACCGCTGTGGTACGCCTATTGAAAGGAAACGTATTCGTCAATGGGTGCTGAAGATTACCGCCTATGCCGAAAGGCTTCTCAAGGATCTTGATCTCCTGGACTGGAGTGAATCGATCAAGCTGATGCAGAGGAACTGGATTGGCCGTTCTGAGGGTGCTGAAGTAAAGTTCCCTGTTGATGGAACAAATGAAGTCATCACGGTTTTCACTACCAGGCCTGATACCCTTTTTGGGGCAACCTATATGGTCCTTGCCCCTGAACACCCCTTGGTGGACAAAATCACTACCGCAGAACAAAGAGAAGCCGTCAAAGCTTATCAGGCAGAAGCCAACCGGAAGACCGACCTTCAACGAACGGATCTCAACAAAGAGAAGACAGGGGTTTTCACAGGGGCCTACGCTATTAATCCTCTCAATGGCCACAAGATTCCTATCTGGATCTCCGACTATGTGCTGATGGGTTATGGAACAGGGGCCATCATGGCTGTTCCTGCACACGATAGTCGAGATTTTGAGTTTGCCAAAAAGTTCAATCTTCCTATCATCCAGGTCGTCAGCAAAGATGGGACTCTTTATGAACTCACAGAGGCTGAAGAAGAGGATGGTATTGCCGTGAACTCCGGTCCTTTCAACGGGATGAAAACCAAGGAGATGAAAGAGGCCATCATTCGCTACTTAGAGGAAAAGGGGATTGGAAAGAGAACGGTGAACTATAAATTGCGAGACTGGATATTTTCCCGTCAGAGGTACTGGGGGGAACCTATTCCTGTGGTACACTGTGAGAAGTGTGGTATCGTTCCCCTTGATGAAAAAGACCTCCCTTTGACACTTCCCAATGTCAAGAGCTATAAACCAACAGGAACGGGAGAATCTCCCCTGGCCGCTATTACCGAATGGGTGAATACCACATGTCCCAAATGTGGTGGTCCAGCCAAACGAGAGACCAATACCATGCCCCAATGGGCAGGGAGTTGTTGGTATTACCTTCGTTATATTGATCCCAAAAATGACAAAGCCCTTGCCGATCCGGAAAAGATCAAATACTGGGGACCTGTGGATCTCTATGTGGGTGGAGCCGAGCATGCGGTTTTGCATCTTCTCTATGCCCGTTTTTGGCACAAGTTTTTGCATGATATTGGGGTGGTAGATTATCCTGAGCCATTCATGGCACTCCGTAACCAGGGGATGATTCTTGGGGAAAACGGGGAGAAGATGTCCAAATCCCGTGGAAATGTGATCAATCCTGATGATGTGATTGCCGAATACGGCGCTGATACCCTGCGACTTTATGAGATGTTTATGGGACCATTGGCCGCTGATAAGCCCTGGAACACCAAGGGCATCATGGGAGTGAAGCGTTTCCTTGACAAGGTATGGAAGACATTTGACGAAAAACCTATTGTGGACAAGAAACCTTCCGAAGAAATCAATCGGCTCAGACACAAAAGTATCCAGTTTATTTCTGAGAGGATTGAAAATCTGGAATTCAATACCGCTATCAGTCAGCTCATGGTGTTTATCAACGCCCTGAGTCGTGAAGAAGAACTTTCCCGCGAGGTTGCTGAGGATTTTGTGAAGCTTCTACATCCCTTTGCGCCATTTATCACAGAAGAACTGTGGGAAAAGTTAGGACACAAACCTTCGATTCTTTTTGAAAAGTGGCCTACGTATGATCCCGCCTATCTTGTTGAAGATACCATTACCGTGGTGTTACAGGTGAATGGAAAGGTGAGGGATAACATCCAGGTGAGCCGTGGCCTTTCTCAGGAAGAAATGGAAAAGAAGGCTTTTGCCAGCGAGAAGATAAAACCCTGGATAGAAGGCAAAACCGTGGTGAAAGTGATTGTGGTACCCGATAAGTTAGTCAACATCGTGGTGAAATAATCCAAAGGGGGAGGGTATGACCTTAGAGGATCTCCACCTCTCACCAGTGGGGAAACGGCTTCTGAAAGAGGCTTTGAACTATGTGAAATCGGAATACAAAAAGTATCAGCGTATTCGAACCCGTTTCTACCACCCACAAGGGGAGGATAGTGTTGGGTTTATTGAACTGCGGAGTTTTATTGACGAGATTATCAAAACCCACAACCTTGCTTTTCCTTTTAACGATAGGGATTCGGATTATGCCATTCTGGTGAATGAGAAGTTTTTTCAGGTTATCATGATGCAGATTCACCGGTTATATCCCAAGTCCTACCTGTTAGTGACACAAAGGGATCCGCTTACCGTTATTTTTGTGATACGGGATGCTACCGAATACCAGACAGAAAACATCAAACTTGTCTGGAACCCCGAACATCCATCGCTTCCTGAAGTGTCCACTATTGCCATGCATTTTACCCTGCGAGATTTAGCGTAAGAGACTCATAAAATCAGAGAAAAAAGGAGGTCTTGTATGAGTTTTTTTGTATGGACGGAAAGTATGAGTGTTGGAGTAGAAGAATTTAATAATCATCATAAAAAACTTATTGAACTTATTAACAAGCTTTTTGATGCCATGAGTGAAGGTCAGGGGAAAACAGTCATAGGGGATATTCTTCAGGAGCTTCTCAAATACACCGAGTACCACTTCAGTGCCGAAGAAGCCAAAATGAAGGAACTTGGCTATCCTGCTTATCCCGGCCATCAGGCTGAACATCAGAAGTTTGTTGAAGAGGTCACCAAACTCTACCGAAAGTATCAGGGTGGGGATCTCTTTCTCTCTGTGGATACCCTCAATTTTTTGAAGGATTGGCTCAATAAACATATCCTGCAAACAGATATGGCTTACAAGCCATTTTTCACCAATAAAGGGATAAAATAAAGTCGGGAGGGGCGTATGAGGGTAGCCCTTATCTTGGGCAAAAATTTTGAGGAGATTGAAGCTATTACCCCTATTGATATCCTTCGTCGGGCTCAAATCGAGGTAGTCACCTACGGGGTAGGCACAAAAGAAGTGACGGGCAGTCACCAGATAACAGTACAGGCTGATGAACTCTTTGAAAAAACAGAGGATATTGATATTGAGGATTTTGATGGTCTTCTTCTTCCTGGTGGGCCTGGAGTGCAGGAACTGGTCAAAAACGAGGCCCTTCTTGAACTTATTCGCCGGTTTGTGAAGGCAGAAAAATGGGTTTACGCTGTGTGTGCGGCTCCCCTTCTTTTAGAGAGAGCAGGGGTTTTGAAAAACAAAAACTTTACCTGCTATCCCGGGACGGTTTCTTCTATCACTTCTGGTCATCACAAAAACGAACCTGTGGTGGTGGATGGCAAAATAGTGACATCGCAAGGGGTTGGAACGTCTTTGTTAGCTTCTCTGAAACTGGTGGAACTCTGGGTATCAGACGAAGAGGCAAGACAGTTAGCTGAGAGGGTGGTGTTTCAGGGGAAGTAGTACTCAGTACTCCTTCCCATTTCTTTTTTCTGTTGAGGGGATGGAAGCAAACTCACCAAAAAAGATGGTAATCTCTCTTTTGGCGCTTTCCCGCGAATCTGAGCCGTGAATGGCGTTGGCGGGCATTTCTGTTCCATAGGTATGTCGAATGGTTCCTTTGGCGGCCTTCTTGGGATCGGTAGCGCCCATGAGTTTTCGAAGATCTTCAATGGCGTTTTCTTTCTCCAGGACCATAGCCACAACTTTGCCCGAGAGGGTAAACTCTAAAAGTGAAGGGAAAAAAGGCTTCTCCACATGTTCGGCATAGAAGAGGCGCACCGATTTTTCTGTGAGTTTGAGCATCTGAAGGTGAATAATCTTGAATCCATTTTTTTCAAGAATGCTGATAATTTCCCCAATGTGCCCCTCTTGACAGGCATCTGGCTTGATCATGGCAAAAGTTCTCTCTAACGCCATACCAGGCTCCTCATCGTATTCCTTTTTATTTTCGGAAGAAAAAGGGATTTTCTTGAAAATATGAGGGATATTTCGCTGGATTTTTCTTGTGAGAGAAGAGATTACTTTAAAAAAATTTGATTACGTTTCCAACAGGAGACCTGAAAGAGAGAGAAAAGGATAAAGAAGTTACCCCTGGCTCAAAAGATTTTTGTCAACTGTAGTATACAGGGAACATTTTAGATAAACAAGTTTTTTCTGGGGAAAGTACCCTTTTTAGGCCATAAAACAGGGCAATAAGTACGTACCATCCCTATGTTTTATATCACATCCTGCCAGTAGACACCATCGATAGCCTCATCACGATTATAGTAGTAATGCAAACGCACAGCAAGAACATTGGTTGCCCCTTCTCTTTTCCATACCCCTACATCCATTCTCTGGTTTATGGTTCGCATCACCCGTTCTGCCCTTGAGGTTGTTCCTGGCAAACCATCTTCACTGTCACAGGCGAACATGTCTTTTTGAGCACGAAGAAGATAATAAAAACAATGTTTGCGCCCTTTTTCGTGAAATAAGTCAAGAAGATTCTGAATATGCTGTCTGCGCTCGCTTTGATAACCAAGTCTTGTTTGCCAGTCATTTTTGTACCCCAAGAAACAGGCTTTCCCTGTTTCAGCGACAATATTTGTCCACTCAGAAGAACGATATCTCACTCTATCAAGACGAAGAAAATACTTCAATTGATAACTTACATGCCACAAACATCGTTGAAAAACGATACCGGGATGTTTGCCCTGGTTAATCCCTGTATCTCCATCGACAACAAGAAAAAACCGAGAAAAAGAGTGTTTTTCTTGAATGGGCTTAAGAAGTTTGTCCCAACCTGCATGGTAATTATCCACAAGAAGGCCTGCTATTCTTGTATTTTTTCCTGTCAATGGGGAGGCTTGTTGCCTCTCCTGCAAAAGAATTTTAGCTTCTTCTCCTTTTTTCTTGCCCTGAACAGGAATACCCGTCCCATCGGCTTCTCCACAGGGTTTTTCTTTTTCTGAGATACTGAAATGTATCTTTCTCCCAATATTTTGAAGGTTTTTCCAGAGGGTGCTAAGACCTATTTTATACCCTGTGAAGGAAAGAATACGAGCGGCCACTCGATAGGTGGTAAGAGCCCCGGCTAAAGCCACTCTGTAGATATCTTTCAGGATTTGCCTTTTTCGCTTTTCTACACCAAGAAGAGATCTTGTGAGAAAAAGTTTTCTTCCACACTTTTTGCATTGAATTTGGAGCTGAGGAAGAGTGATCTTTCCAAAGGGCATCAGAACAAAAACAGTGTTTTTTCCATGCTTTGTTTTCCATATGAAGTGATGTTTTTCTCCGCATGTACAGGTGATACGACCTTCTTTTATTTCTTTTTCTGCCACTTCTACAGAAATCTGATGAACAAATGACTCAAACACTCCTTTGATGGCCTGGAGAAAAACCACCACTAACGTCTCAAGTTTTGTGTCAGGGTAGTCGATAGTCAAAGTGAAGGTGAATTCTTTACGCATGGGTTCCTCCTTGTGTCCTATTATCGGCCAGGGAGGAACTTTTTTTTGCTTTTCCTCATCTTCCCACTGCAGGTCTCCTGAAAAAAACGTTACCAAAAATTTGGAGGTGAGGTATGGGGGTATGGTATTTGCATTTTTCTCAGGAAAGGAATATAATAAACCCATACCAAAAAAGCGAGGCAAATATGGCATCTTCTGTTTATTTTATTGATTTTCGTTCAAGAGGAAAAAGTATCTTAGAAAAACTTGAGAAACTCATTCTCAAGGCGGGTCTTGAGGAGATCCCCATGGAGAAGAAGTTTGTGGCTATCAAGGTGCATTTTGGAGAGCCTGGAAATGTGGCCTATATTCGGCCAAACTATACCCGTCGTGTGGTTGAAGTCGTCAAGAGGTTAGGGGGGCTTCCTTTTCTCACCGATTGTAATACGCTCTACAAGGGACGGCGCTCCAATGCGGTGGATCATCTTCGTTCGGCTCATGAGAATGGCTTTACTCCAGAAACCGTAGGGTGTGATATTATTATTGCCGATGGTCTTCGGGGAACAGACTATCGGGAGATAGAGGTTAATCTCAGGCATGTCAAAAAAGCCAAAATCGGAACGGCTATTGCTGAGGCAGATGTATTCATTTCTATTAACCATTTCAAGGGACATGAGATGACGGGTTTTGGAGGGGCGCTGAAAAATATTGGAATGGGATGCGGGGCTGTCCCCGGAAAACTGGAAATGCATTCCAATTCAAAACCGAAGGTGAAAGAAGAAAAATGTATTGGATGCAAGGCCTGTGAGGTCAATTGTAATTATGGGGCTATTAAGGTTGGGCCAAATAGAAAAGCGGTGATCAACTATGATCTCTGTGTAGGATGTGGCCAGTGTGTGGCGGTATGTCGCTATGATGCGGCACAGGTTGTCTGGAACGAAGGGGGAAACAGTGCCTGGGAAAAGATTGATGAGTACACCTTCGCGGTGTTGAAAGACAAGCCCCATTTTCATATCAATTTTCTTATGGATATCTCACCGGATTGTGATTGCTGGAGTAGTCATGATGCTCCTATTGTCCCGGATATTGGGATTCTTGCTTCTCGTGATCCTGTGGCTTTAGACCAGGCCAGTGCTGACCTTGTCAATCAGGCTCCTGTGCTTGGTGGGTGTAAGATTACCGACAACCATCCGCATTATGATCCGGCAAGTGATCGTTTCTTTCTCATTCACCCTCATACCAACTGGCGAGAGGGGCTTGCGTATGCCGAAGCCATTGGGTTAGGGACAAGACAATACGATCTCATTCGCTTGGAATAATGAAAATCCTTGTTTTCTCAGACTGGCACCTTGATGCCGGGGATCCATTAGGCTGGTTTGGCTGGGACGAACAGAGATTTATTGAGAGACTTGAAAAGACCATTGCCTATTACCAGCCTGATAAGATTATTCTCAATGGAGATATTTTTGAACTCTACAGGTACCGAAAGGCCGAGATTGCTCGTATGTATCAAAACTTACTACGCTTTCTTCAGCGATATTCGGTGGTTTTTATTCGGGGGAATCATGATAGTATCAGCCATAGTGGATTAGATTACTATGAGATTTCCTATGAAGGAAAGCGTGTACTGGTCCTTCATGGTCACCAGGCCGATTTTTTGAATGGAAACAGCCTGATGAGATTTCTTGTCAGGATGGGAATGAAGATTCTCCGTCTTTTTTCTCATATCACCTTTATCAGGGAATGGTATATTCGTGTGTACAAACTCTTGGACACCAAGCCCTTAGATTCGAGAAGGGAAAACGACTTCAAATATCTTGCCTACGCTATTCGTCTTTTGGATAGAAAATATGATGCGGTGATTTTGGGACACACGCATCAACAAGAGGATCTAGTTTTGTATCAAAGAGGAAGGAAAAAATATTATCTCAACTCTGGAACCTGTTCCCGGGGTCGTTTTCAGGGGATCTTTTTTGATATTGAGAGATGGACATATACCTTGGTCAATGAGGGAGAAAACTAGCCTGAAAAAGGGAAGGGGAAGAGTTTTTCAAAAGGAGACCTTTGCACATTCGTGCAAAGGTCTCAAGAAAGTAATAGAAAATAGAAAGTAGTATAAAAATATTTCTTTACATAATAAACAAGCCTATTTTTTAGATAAAAAAAGACAAATAAGCCTTTGTAAACAGAAAAAGCGGGGTTTCAGGGGCGTAGCCCCTGACCTAAACAGGGGAAGAAAATACCCGTGCAAGGGTCTCAAAAGTGGATTTTTTTGCTTTTGTGCTCTATACTATAAAAGAGAGGTAAGAATGTTTCGGATTGGTGATAAGGTTTTTTATCCCTACCATGGTGCAGGAGAGATTACCGGCATAGAAGAGAAAGAAATCCTTGGAGAAAAGAAGGTTTATTATATTATTCGCTTTCCTTTGACCGAAACCACGGTGATGTTACCAGCTGAGAATATTGAACAGTTGGGACTCAGGACGCTTGCCACTCCCTTGGAAATCAAATATTGTCTTGAAAAGCTGAGAACATTGAAGATTGCTGTGGATGATGACTGGAAAATCCGCTACAAGAAAAACCAGGATCTTTTGAAATCCGGGAGTATAGATGACGTGGCCCTTGTGGTGAAAACGCTCTATACACGAAATCAATACAAAGAACTCTCAACCACAGAGAAAAAGCTCTATCAGAATGCCCTGAGTATCCTGATCAGCGAGATTGCCTTAGCTCTGGATAAGCCTACTGAGGAAGTGAAAGCGGAGATTCTCCGTCTGATGGAAGAAGGAAAATAAAAAACATGTTCTTGAAAGAATAAGTATTTTCTGGGAGTAAGAATAGGTCAAACGTATTTTATTTAACTTAACATAATATATATTATAGGAAGTTTTATTTTTGTGCTATGTTGAATTTTTCTATCAAAAACTAGAAACTAAAAATTGGAAAAAAATGTTTTTTGTCCTTATAATTACTTTATTCTATTTATCTTGAGGAGAAGATCTATGACAAACATTATTCGACGTTCCAAGATGGTTACCTGGGTTGGTTTCTGGGTAAATATTGTTCTATCTCTATTCAAATATATTGCTGGTTTTGTCGGTCATAGTCAGACCATGATTGCTGATGCTACCCATAGCCTTTCGGATCTTATTACGGATGTCGCTGTTCTCCTCGGAATCAATTACTGGTCAAAGCCAGCGGATGCCACTCATCCCTATGGCCATAAACGCATTGAAACCTTGGTTACCGGACTTATTGCTTTCTTATTGGGTGTTGTGGGAATTGGTATAGGCTATGAAGGCCTGATCAGTCTGAGAGAACCAGATACTTCTCAGGTTGGAGGTATTGCCCTTATTATGGCTCTGGTTTCTATCGTATCAAAGGAGATCTTGTACAGGTGGACAGTGATTCAGGGGAAAAAGCTTGAATCTCCCGCCATTATTGCCAATGCCTGGCATCATCGCTCGGACGCTCTGAGTTCTCTACCGGCTTTTATTGCTATTGGGCTTTCTCTGATTGATAAAAGGCTTTCGTATTTTGACCATATTGGGGCTGTGGTGGTATCTCTTTTTATTCTCAAGACAAGCTGGGATTTGCTTCTTCCTGTTTTGCAGGAACTCTCAGACAAAGGAGCCAGTGATAATGACGTGATGATGATCATCAAAATAGCTGAATCTATTGAAGGGGTTCGCGAGGTTCATGCCGTAAGGACACGCAAACATGGTCATGCTATGTTCGTCGATCTTCACGTGTTAGTAGATGGGGATCTCAGTGTGACAATGGGACATGCTATTGCTGGAGAGGTAAAACACAAACTGCTTGAATATGGTCCAAGTGTTCAGGATGTGATTATCCATATTGAACCGTATGAAACAGCCTCCAGAAACAAGTAGGTAGTTTCCCCTACTCCTTCATAATGGTTGCAAAAAAAACAAAGCTATGCTACAATAACCTATCCTGATGAGGAGGCTTTCATGAATACAGGCGAACTTGTGCTTCGGGCTGTTCTTTTCATGGCAGGGCTGAGTACTCTTTTGGGTATTTTGATTTTAGTTTTTTCCAAGGTTTTTGAGGTGAAACTTGATCCTCGTATCGAAGCTATTAATGGTGTTCTTCCCGCCTATAACTGTGGCTCCTGTGGGTATCCTGGATGTATTCAGTATGCCACGGCGATTGTGAACGAAGGGATTTCTCCAGCCAAATGTACCCCTGGTGGACAGGAAGTCAGCCACAAAATCAGGGAGATTCTTGAACAGGGGAATACCACGCCTCCTTCAGCATAGAAAGCGTATCTTACAAGGAGACCAGCATGGATGAAGAAATCAAAGCTCTCACAGAAGAAATTGTTGACCATGCCCCTACCCTTCAGAAAATTGTCACAGAGTTTGAAAAGGTCATTGTTGGTCAGGAACATCTGCTGAAGCGAATGATTTCAGCCCTGTTAACAGGTGGGCATCTTTTAGTTGAAGGAGCCCCTGGACTTGCCAAAACCCTTTCTATTAGTACTCTCGCCAGGCTCTTCGATATGGATTTCAAGAGAATTCAGTTTACTCCGGATCTTTTACCTGCGGATATCAGGGGAACAATGATTTACAATGTTCAAACCGGCCAATTTGATGTGAAAAAAGGTCCTATTTTCACCAATTTTGTGTTAGCAGATGAAATTAACCGGGCTCCGGCCAAGGTACAATCTGCTCTTCTGGAAGCCATGCAGGAGAGGATTACGTTTCCAACAGGAGACCTGGAAGAGGGAGAAAAGGATAAGAAGTTAACCCTGGCCCAAAAGATTTTTGTTAGCTGTAGTATACAGGGAACGTTTTAGATAAACAAGTTTTTTCTGGGGAAAAACACCCTTTTCAGGCCATGCAACAGGGAAACAAGTATGTCCTCTCCCCATGTTTTATATCACATCCTGCCAGTAGACACCATCGATAGCCTCATCACGGTTATAGTAGTAATGCAAACGTATAGCAAGAACATTGGTTGCCCCTTCTCTTTTCCATACCCCCACATCCATTCTCTGGTTTATGGTTCGCATCACCCGTTCTGCCCTTGAGGTTGTTCCTGGCAAACCGTCTCCACTGTCACAGGCGAACATGTCTTTTTGAGCACGTAGGAGATAATAAAAACAATGTTTGCGCCTTTTTTCTTGAAATGAAGAAAGAAGATTCTGGATGTGCTGCTTTCGCTGGCTTTGATAGCCAAGTCTTGTTTGCCAGTCATTTTTATATCCCAAGAAACAGGCTTTCCCTGTTTCAGCAACAATATTTGTCCACTCACAAGAACGATATTTCACTCTATCAAGACGAAGAAAATGCTTCAATTGATAACTCACATGCCACAAACATCGTTGAAAAACGATACCGGGATGTTTACCCTGGTTAATCCCTGTATCTCCATCAACAACAAGAAAAAAACGAGAAAAAGAGTGTTTTTCTTGAATAGGCTGAAGAAGCTTGTCCCAACCAGTACGGTAATTATCAACAAGAAGGCCTGCTATTCTGGTATTTTTTCCTGTCAAAGGGGAGGCTTGTTGCCTTTCCTGCAAAAGAATTTTGACCTCTTCTCCTTTTTTCTTGCCATGAACAGGAATACCTGTCCCATCAGCCTCTCCACAAGATTTTTCTTTTTCCAATAGGCTGAAATGTATCTTTTTCCCAATATTTTGAAGGTTTTTCCAGAGGGTACTCAGACCTATTTTATAGCCTGTGAAGGAAAGAATCCGAGCAGCTACTCGATATGTGGTAAGAGCCCCGGCTAAAGCCACTCTGTAGATATCTTTCAGAATTTGTCTTTTTCGCTTTTCTACACCAAGAAGAGATCTCGTGAGAAAAAGTTTTCTTCCACACTTTTTGCATTGAATCTGGAGTTGAGGAAGAGTGATTTTTCCAAAGGGCATCAGAACAAAAAAGGTGTTTTTTCCATGCTTTGTTTTCCATATGAAGTGATGTTTTTCTCCGCATGTACAGCTGATGTGACCTTCTTTTATTTCTTTTTCTGCTGCTTCCACGGAAATCTGATGAACAAATGACTCAAACACTCCTTTGATAGCCTGTAGAAAAACCGCCAACAGTGTCTCAAGTTTTGTATCAGGGTAGTCGATAGTCAAAGTGAAGGTAAATTCTTTACGCATGGGTTCCTCCTTGTGTCCTATTATCGGCCAGGGAGGAACTTTTTTTTGCTTTTCCTCATCTTCCCGGGGCAGGTCTCCT
This sequence comes from Longinema margulisiae, assembly GCF_025266855.1. Lineage (GTDB taxonomy): Bacteria > Spirochaetota > Brevinematia > Brevinematales > Thermospiraceae > Thermospira. The sequence continues at coordinate 2,299,082 of NZ_CP053071.1, read as the reverse complement.
CAAAAGAACGTTACCGAATTTTTCTATCAAAAACTAGAAACTAAAAATTGGAAAAAAATGTTTTTTGTCCTTATAATTACTTTATTCTATTTATCTTGAGGAGAAGATCTATGACAAACATTATTCGACGTTCCAAGATGGTTACCTGGGTTGGTTTCTGGGTAAATATTGTTCTATCTCTATTCAAATATATTGCTGGTTTTGTCGGTCATAGTCAGACCATGATTGCTGATGCTACCCATAGCCTTTCGGATCTTATTACGGATGTCGCTGTTCTCCTCGGAATCAATTACTGGTCAAAGCCAGCGGATGCCACTCATCCCTATGGCCATAAACGCATTGAAACCTTGGTTACCGGACTTATTGCTTTCTTATTGGGTGTTGTGGGAATTGGTATAGGCTATGAAGGCCTGATCAGTCTGAGAGAACCAGATACTTCTCAGGTTGGAGGTATTGCCCTTATTATGGCTCTGGTTTCTATCGTATCAAAGGAGATCTTGTACAGGTGGACAGTGATTCAGGGGAAAAAGCTTGAATCTCCCGCCATTATTGCCAATGCCTGGCATCATCGCTCGGACGCTCTGAGTTCTCTACCGGCTTTTATTGCTATTGGGCTTTCTCTGATTGATAAAAGGCTTTCGTATTTTGACCATATTGGGGCTGTGGTGGTATCTCTTTTTATTCTCAAGACAAGCTGGGATTTGCTTCTTCCTGTTTTGCAGGAACTCTCAGACAAAGGAGCCAGTGATAATGACGTGATGATGATCATCAAAATAGCTGAATCTATTGAAGGGGTTCGCGAGGTTCATGCCGTAAGGACACGCAAACATGGTCATGCTATGTTCGTCGATCTTCACGTGTTAGTAGATGGGGATCTCAGTGTGACAATGGGACATGCTATTGCTGGAGAGGTAAAACACAAACTGCTTGAATATGGTCCAAGTGTTCAGGATGTGATTATCCATATTGAACCGTATGAAACAGCCTCCAGAAACAAGTAGGTAGTTTCCCCTACTCCTTCATAATGGTTGCAAAAAAAACAAAGCTATGCTACAATAACCTATCCTGATGAGGAGGCTTTCATGAATACAGGCGAACTTGTGCTTCGGGCTGTTCTTTTCATGGCAGGGCTGAGTACTCTTTTGGGTATTTTGATTTTAGTTTTTTCCAAGGTTTTTGAGGTGAAACTTGATCCTCGTATCGAAGCTATTAATGGTGTTCTTCCCGCCTATAACTGTGGCTCCTGTGGGTATCCTGGATGTATTCAGTATGCCACGGCGATTGTGAACGAAGGGATTTCTCCAGCCAAATGTACCCCTGGTGGACAGGAAGTCAGCCACAAAATCAGGGAGATTCTTGAACAGGGGAATACCACGCCTCCTTCAGCATAGAAAGCGTATCTTACAAGGAGACCAGCATGGATGAAGAAATCAAAGCTCTCACAGAAGAAATTGTTGACCATGCCCCTACCCTTCAGAAAATTGTCACAGAGTTTGAAAAGGTCATTGTTGGTCAGGAACATCTGCTGAAGCGAATGATTTCAGCCCTGTTAACAGGTGGGCATCTTTTAGTTGAAGGAGCCCCTGGACTTGCCAAAACCCTTTCTATTAGTACTCTCGCCAGGCTCTTCGATATGGATTTCAAGAGAATTCAGTTTACTCCGGATCTTTTACCTGCGGATATCAGGGGAACAATGATTTACAATGTTCAAACCGGCCAATTTGATGTGAAAAAAGGTCCTATTTTCACCAATTTTGTGTTAGCAGATGAAATTAACCGGGCTCCGGCCAAGGTACAATCTGCTCTTCTGGAAGCCATGCAGGAGAGAACAGTCACCCTTGGAGAAACCACCTACGATCTTCCCTCACCCTTTTTTGTGATGGCAACCCAAAATCCCATTGAACATGAGGGCACCTACCCTCTCCCTGAGGCTCAGATTGATCGTTTTTATATGAAAATTCTTGTCTCCTATCCCTCTCCAAAAGAAGAGAAGCGAATCCTCCACAGAATGACAGGCACCATAGAACCCTCTGTGAAAAAGGTAGCCAGCAAAAGCGATATTCAGAAAATGCAAAAACTCGTCTCTCGTATCTATGTAGATGAGAAGATTTATGACTATGTGGTAAATCTTGTCCAGGCAACAAGAAATACCCACAAGGATTATATCCGGTATGGAGCCTCCCCACGAGCGGCTATTGCCTGGGTAAAAGCCGCCAAGGTAGAGGCCTTGATGGATGAGCGTGGATATGTGATCCCTGAGGATGTGAAACATACCGCCCATGATATTCTCCGTCATAGACTTATCCTGAATTTTGAAGCCGAGGCGGAGGGTATAACCCCTGATCAGGTGATTGACACCCTTCTCCAGGAGGTGGAAATACCGTAAAAATAAAAATAAATATTTCACTTTTTTTAAAAATAAACGTATTAAAAATAAGATTACGTTTCCAACAGGAGACCTGAAAGAGAGAGAAAAGGATAAAGAAGTTACCCCTGGCTCAAAAGATTTTTGTCAACTGTAGTATACAGGGAACATTTTAGATAAACAAGTTTTTTCTGGGGAAAGTACCCTTTTTAGGCCATAAAACAGGGCAATAAGTACGTACCATCCCTATGTTTTATATCACATCCTGCCAGTAGACACCATCGATAGCCTCATCACGATTATAGTAGTAATGCAAACGCACAGCAAGAACATTGGTTGCCCCTTCTCTTTTCCATACCCCTACATCCATTCTCTGGTTTATGGTTCGCATCACCCGTTCTGCCCTTGAGGTTGTTCCTGGCAAACCATCTTCACTGTCACAGGCGAACATGTCTTTTTGAGCACGAAGAAGATAATAAAAACAATGTTTGCGCCCTTTTTCGTGAAATAAGTCAAGAAGATTCTGAATATGCTGTCTGCGCTCGCTTTGATAACCAAGTCTTGTTTGCCAGTCATTTTTGTACCCCAAGAAACAGGCTTTCCCTGTTTCAGCGACAATATTTGTCCACTCAGAAGAACGATATCTCACTCTATCAAGACGAAGAAAATACTTCAATTGATAACTTACATGCCACAAACATCGTTGAAAAACGATACCGGGATGTTTGCCCTGGTTAATCCCTGTATCTCCATCGACAACAAGAAAAAACCGAGAAAAAGAGTGTTTTTCTTGAATGGGCTTAAGAAGTTTGTCCCAACCTGCATGGTAATTATCCACAAGAAGGCCTGCTATTCTTGTATTTTTTCCTGTCAATGGGGAGGCTTGTTGCCTCTCCTGCAAAAGAATTTTAGCTTCTTCTCCTTTTTTCTTGCCCTGAACAGGAATACCCGTCCCATCGGCTTCTCCACAGGGTTTTTCTTTTTCTGAGATACTGAAATGTATCTTTCTCCCAATATTTTGAAGGTTTTTCCAGAGGGTGCTAAGACCTATTTTATACCCTGTGAAGGAAAGAATACGAGCGGCCACTCGATAGGTGGTAAGAGCCCCGGCTAAAGCCACTCTGTAGATATCTTTCAGGATTTGCCTTTTTCGCTTTTCTACACCAAGAAGAGATCTTGTGAGAAAAAGTTTTCTTCCACACTTTTTGCATTGAATTTGGAGCTGAGGAAGAGTGATCTTTCCAAAGGGCATCAGAACAAAAACAGTGTTTTTTCCATGCTTTGTTTTCCATATGAAGTGATGTTTTTCTCCGCATGTACAGGTGATACGACCTTCTTTTATTTCTTTTTCTGCCACTTCTACAGAAATCTGATGAACAAATGACTCAAACACTCCTTTGATGGCCTGGAGAAAAACCACCACTAACGTCTCAAGTTTTGTGTCAGGGTAGTCGATAGTCAAAGTGAAGGTGAATTCTTTACGCATGGGTTCCTCCTTGTGTCCTATTATCGGCCAGGGAGGAACTTTTTTTTGCTTTTCCTCATCTTCCCACTGCAGGTCTCCTGAAAAAAACGTTACCAAAAATAAAACACTAAGGAGGATTCTATGAAGAAGGTCTGGTGGATTTTGGTGGTGAGTTGTGTTTTCGATGGTATGTATGGGTCTCTTTCAAGGCTCGGAGGCATGGCTCTTTATTATCCCGGTATCAATTTGCGGGAGTATGCCTGGATAGTCGATGATCCTATTGGAATAGGCGTGAATGGGAGTCTCATCCATCGTCTTTCTAATGAGGTAGGGTTTGAGCCTTATTTTTCTATTTATTCAGGTAACTGGAAAGACGCCCTCGGCTATGCGATTATAAGGCAGGATCTTTTTTCACTTGGAGTTTTTGTAAACGATCTACCTGAACCAGAGGATTATCTCTCTTATTATCCCGACGCCATCTTGGTGAATACCCCTAATTATCCTGCTGGGAACGATCCTGAGGATTATAACACCATTACTCTTAGGGATAGAAAACCCTGGTTTGATATTGTCATTGGTAGTCAAAAGATCCCCTTTTCCCCTTATATAGGTTTTTCTCTTACCGCAGCGGCTTATTCTACCAACTTTGAGCATATTCCTAACCCTGTAGATCCTACCAAGTCCATTATCCATGGCGAGGAATCTGCTTTTCTGTGGAAGATACGAACAGGGGCCACTGTTGATCTTCTGAAACCCTTCGTGATTGATGCGTCAGTGGGTGTGTGGATTCCTTCTTTTGCCATTCAAACAAAAACCACCTTCACAGAAATCCAGAATTACAAAAACGAAGAAAAGCATATCAGCGAAGGAAATTTTGGTGTGGAGGTCAGGGTATTTCCAAAGTGGAAACTTTCTCCTCGCCTTGAGTGGAAGAATATGCTTTCGTATCGTTACCTCAACCTGAATAGTACCCATACGGTGACCATGGATCTCAATGGTGATGGAGACTTTGTTGACGCAGGAGAACTCAAAAGCAGGAATACCCACCCCTATTCAGTTCAGCAAATTGAAGTAGGAACAGGTATTACCTACTCAGAGGGTAACCTCATAGCTTTTGGTTCTCTCAACAATCTCACCCTTCTCTCCAGTGAGGAGTGGTTTACGGTAAACCAGAGTACGGGAACAGATGTTTATACGGATAAAGAAAATGGAAGTGAAATACAAAATTATACCATTCTCAATGGAGGGATAGAACTGGGTCTGAAGAAATGGTTGTCTCTCCGAATGGGTGTGGCCAATTTTTATCATGTGGAAACTACTACCACATCCTCATTTACCTATGCTGGGACCACTGAGACAGCGAGGGATACATTGACAACCTTTCAGATAAATACCATGTTGCTTCCTCAATTAGGATTGAGTATCCATTTTGGTGGGTTCTCTATAGACTGGATGGTAAGCGATACCTTTATCTGGGCAGTCATAGGCCAGGGTCGTCTCCCCTATCTCATCAGTGGAAATAATTTCTTTGACAACTTTTCTTTCATAGCAAGTATCCGATATAGTTTTTAGAAAAAGAAAAGTTTTGAAAGGGTGTCCAGTCGGACACCCTTTTTTCTTGAAAAAATCTTTTGTTTTTCTTACAGTATATTCTGGAGGAAGTTATGTCTATCAGGGAGAACTATCAGCGCATTATGGAACAAATTGAAGATCTGAAGGCAAAAAAGCATATATCGTATCCTATTACCATTGTGGCTGTGACCAAAACCTTTGGCCCAGAAGTCGTCAAAGAGGCTGTAGAAGCGGGTATCCATCACATTGGAGAAAACCGTGTCCAGGAAGCAGAAGAAAAGTTTTCTAAGCTACAAGATCTTTCTTTTACCCGTCATCTTATCGGCTCTCTTCAATCCAACAAAATCAATAAGGCTCTTCAATGGTTTGATGTCATTCAGTCGGTGGAGAGTGTCTCTCTTGCCGAGGGGATATCCAAGCGACTTCAAAGAACCCTCCCTATCTTCGTTGAGGTCAATACCTCTTTTGAAACCTCCAAACATGGAGCAAGGCCTGATGAGGCTTTGGATCTCATAGCCCAGATCAAAGAACTCCCAAATCTTTTTATTACTGGTCTCATGACGGTTGGTCCACTTACCGAGGATGAGAAAAAGATACGAGAGGCTTTTCGTCTTCTGAGAAAACTTCGGGATGATGCCCAGAAATGGTTTTCTCATCCGCTTCAACTTTCTATGGGGATGAGTGATGATTTTCTTGTGGCCATCGAAGAGGGAAGCACCATGGTGCGATTGGGGAGAGTCCTTTTTGGAAGCCGAAGGTAACTTCAGAAAAGCAAGGATAACAGGATGACCACAGAAGAGGTATTGCAGGCCCTCACTATCCTCAAGAGCCACTATCCCACGTGGCAGGCGCCGGTGGTGACGTTTGTCGCAGTGTCAAAAGGTACCCCCTATCAGGTCCTTATAGCCACCTTGTTATCCCTGAGAACAAAGGACGAGACCACAAGAGAGGCCACAAAACGACTTTTTACGAGGGCTCACACGCCGGAAAAGATGCTCACTCTCTCTGAGGAAGAGATAGCCCGTCTCATTTACCCCGTGGGTTTTTATAGGATGAAGGCTAAACGGATCAAAGAGATCACCCAGATCCTTCTCGAAAAATACAACGGCATTGTTCCAGATACCATCGAAGAGCTTTTGACTCTCCCTGGAGTGGGACGAAAGACAGCCAACCTTGTGATCACCTTGGGATACCATAAACCAGGTATCTGTGTGGATACCCATGTTCATCGTATTTCGAATAGATGGGACTATGTCCGGACCAAAACACCGGAAGAAACAGAATTTGCCCTCAGAGAGAAACTCCCTGTTTCAGAGTGGATAACGTATAATGATATTCTTGTTGCCTTTGGCCAGACTATTTGCAAACCCGTCTCTCCTCTCTGCAAAAGTCGGTGTCCCGTCAACCACCTTTGCCCTCAAAGAGGGGTTGAGAGACATCGCTAAATGGGATAGACGACAATATTCTCATCTACTTTGCGGTTCAAATAACCCTGGATGGCATAGAGGGTTCCTGTCATAGCACTGGCACACCCATTGCACGCTCCAAGGTAGCGGATATACACAAGGGTTTTGCCATTGTCCGTGCTCTGAATATCCACAATCTCAAGACTTCCCCCATCAGCGGCTAACATAGGCCGAATCTCTTCGTCAATAATCTTTTCCAGGATCTTGTGTTTCTGGACAATGGTCATGTCGCTAAATTTGGTCTCTTCTGTCATGGTCTTCTCCTTTACCATTTCTTCTCGAACCTCTCGTAATATATCGACAAGATAGTACTTTCTCTTTTCATGTCCTCCAGGCTGAATACAGGATTTACAAAACGCCCCTGCTTTGGTGTATTGAGTGATTTCTTCCACTGTTTTGAGGTCATTTATACGAATAACGTCTCGAATAGTTCGGAGAGAAACGCGAGCACATTCGCAAACTATTTCTTCTTCCTCTAATGACTCTCTATCCACCCCTTTGTAAATGGCTACAGCTTGTTTAATAACATCATAAGCCATCACGCTACAATGCATTTTTTGGGACGGTACAGCTGGGATATCTGGTGCATCTCGAAGAGCTCTTTCCACATCAAGATTGGTGATTTTTACAGCCTCATCGACAGTTTTCCCTATACAGAGTTCCGCCATCATATCACTTGAAGCAATAGCTGTTCCACATCCAAAGCTTTTGAACCTCGCATCAAGGATGGTATCCGTCTTGGGATCAACAATCCAGTAGAGTCTCACTGCATCTCCACAGCTCTCTGCCCCCCAATCAGCAATAACAAGTTTACCTCCCATGCGTTTTGCATCTTCTTCGGTGAGTTCTCCTCTATAGAAAGGGTTATCCATTCTCTCGGCTACTTTTCGTGAGTAATTTTCCCACAATGCTCCACCAATAAGCTGATTTTTAGCCATAATTATCTCCTCTTTTTCGTGTAGGTAGAAGAAATCTCTCTCAAACGTTTCACAGAATTTGTTAAAACTTCAATGGTATAGTCTATCTCCTTCTCTGTGGTAAATCTGGAAAGGCTAAAACGCACCGCTGTGTGAGATAGTTCTCTATCCACCCCGATAGCCACCATCACAGGATTGGGTTCAAGAGATTCCGAAGCACAGGCTGAGCCTGTTGAAGCAGCAATACCATATTTATTCAGATCCCAGATGAGCGCCTCTCCTTCTACTCCACGAAAACTAGCCAGAATAGTATTGGGCACTCGATGTTCTCTTTTTCCGATCACCATAGTATCAGAGAGAGAAAGGATGGCCTCTTCCAGTTTATCCCGAAGACGTCGTACTTCTGTATGCTCATAGGGGAGAGCCTCGTTTGCCAATTCCATAGCGAGTCCCATACCCACCATCCCGGCTACGTTGATAGTGCCAGAACGTTTCCCTCCCATATGTTCTCCTCCATGAAGAAGGGGTACGAAGGGTGCCCCTTTTCGGATGTATAGTCCCCCTACTCCTTTTGGTCCATGAAACTTGTGGGCCGAAAATGAGAGATAATCGACTGGTGCCTCCTGAACATTCACCGGTATTTTTCCAATAGCCTGAACCGCATCTGTATGAAAAAGTACACCTACCGAATGAGTATAAGTAGCCATATCTTTGATAGGAAATATGAGACCTGTTTCGTTGTTAGCCCACATGATAGAAACAAGAGCCGTTTTTTCCGGCTCAAGAAAGGCCTTGAGTGTTTCAAGATCCACAATACCATCCTGGTTGAGGGGGAGTTCCACAATCTCTGCTCCCTGGTTTTGCAAAAATTCACATACCTGAGATACCGAGGGATGTTCCACAGGAGTGGTCAAAATGCGTTTTTTTTGTGTTTTTGCTATAACTTCCCAGTAAATAGCTTTGAGAACCGTGTTATTACTTTCTGTGGCACACGAAGTGACAATTACATCATCTTCATCTCTTGCCCCTATTCCAGCGTATAACCTATCAAGAGCAATACGCATGGCCGGGTGAACCTCTGTTCCAAATTCATGAAGCGAATTGGGGTTCCCATATTGCTGACAGAAATACACTTCCATTGCTTCTTTTACCTTTGGATCCACAATAGTAGTGGCATTATTATCAAGATATACTCTTTGCATATAAAACCTACTCTTTTAGTGTATTTTATTATACAAACAAAAGCAGAGTATTGTCAAATTTTAGCAAAGAACCCCTTCCCTGTGTATTTTTCAGGGAAAAGATTTCAAAAAATTTTCCTTATATCATTTCCATTTTTCTTCTTGAGAATGGTATATAAAAGTGAAAGGAGACCTTTGCACGAATGTGCAAAGGTCTCAAAAAGTAATAAAAAATAAAAAATAGTATAAAAATATTTCTTTTCGTAATCAATAATTCTATTTTTTTGAACAGAAAAGACAAGTGAGCCCCTGTAAACAGAAAAAGCGGGGAAGAGGGTCGCAGCCCCTGACCTAAAAAGGGCAAGAAAGCACCGGTGCAGGGGTCTCGAAAGGTAATTTTTTGAAAATAAATTCTTTTGGTATTGACAAATTCAGAAGTTATGGTATAATAAGAGCATAATAGAGAAAATCTTTAAAGAGGAGCGATAGAATATGAAAAAATACGTTGTGATGCTTCTGTTTTTTCCCCTTTTTCTGTGGGGAGAAACAATTACGCTTGTGTCCATGGGAGCAAAACCCAGGGGGATGGATGACGGTTCTTATCAACTTCTTGTGAATCAAGTTACCTACAATCTTCACGATGTGAATGAGATTCTCAATAATGCCTATCTTCCTGTGTCAACAGCAGTGGAATGGGCGAACTCCATTATTATGGAGATCAATCGTACCAATACTAACCTGGTGATCGTCAAAGGAAAGGTGGTTCCTCCTGCAAAGATTCAGCCTATCAAGGTTGCTCCTTTTTCGGGGACCTTTTTCAAAACTCTTTCAAACTATATTCGTTTTCAACAGGCTCTTGATATAGCTTTTTCTGTGAGTGGTACCACCTATACTATCACTTTTTCCTGGTATCAGTCCCCTGCTTCACCAAAACCCGTGGTCCAGAAGGTAACGGTTGCCTCTTCTCTCCTCACCAACACTCCCGCTTTGAATACCCTTCTCAAGGAAAATATCATAGCCCTGTTTAATCAGTGGGATAGGTATTATTACCAACCAGAGGTTAAGGGAAAAGTGACGATTTCTCTTGTACCTACCACAGCAAAAAATCTTCAGTTCATTTCTTTGCCTTCGGTTATCTTTAGACCTGGTCAAAATGAGCTTCCACTTGGCAATTATCCGCTCCTTGTGATGGCCGATGGGTATGATCCCTTTTTTACCAATGTTTCTGTTGGCTTCAATCCTTCGACGTATGTGATTCGATTGGTAGCCACAAAGAAAATAGTAGGTGCCGCTGAGGAGCGACCAAAAGGTCATCTGTTTCTCAATGCTGATTATCCGGGAGCAATCTTTTTGATATTAGAAGACGGAATTCAGGGAAAAACTCCTTTCTTTATGACCAATGTTCCAGCTGGGGCTAAAACCGTGATTTTTGAGGAAACAGAGAACTACAAAATGAAACAGCATACCTTTACCCTTGAACCCAATGTATTGAATATGCAGACCGTTTCTCTGAGCCGAAAAGGAACCTCATTTGTGGTCAAGTGTTCTCAGGAAGGGGCATCAGTGATTGTGAATAGACGAAAAGTAGGAACCATTCAGAATGGAAGCTTTGAAACCCAGATAACGCCGGGGCTCAATCTGGTTACCGTCATCAAAGATGGCTATCTTCCATTCAGGACGAACATTACCTTCAAAGAAGAGCAGAAGACTATTACCGTTGATCTTCAACCCCGTCCCGTAGCGGGTATGGTTATTGCTACCCCGGAAAAGGGACTCACTGTCTTGGTGGACGGAAAACGACGCCTCAAGACCCCTGCTCCACTCTGGTCTTTAGAGACCCCTCGGCTTTCTCTTGAGTTTTTGGGTACCAATATGGGTTATATGAATGTGATGACCAATGTCGAATGGTCCGCCTACCGTTTCAATGTTGTGTTGGCATCGCTTTCTCCTCTTTTTGGAGATCTAACTGTAGTGACCCAACCGGAGGATGCCTTTGTTTCGGTCAATGGTATTGCCCGTGGAAAAACAGGAATGGGAGGACTTGATATTACTACTCTTCCTGCTCGTAATACCACTATCAGAATTGAAAAAGAAGGTTATAAAACTTTGACTACTAACATATATATTCAGCCTAATATGAAGAATATGTTATCTCTAAAGCTCAAGGACGCCCCAGCCAAGTTATATGTAAGTACTGTTCCAGAGAAAGGCTTTGAAGCCTATGTCAATGGGGATTTTGTGGGCTATAGTAGTTCCAATGTCTTTTCTGTAGAAATGGGAAGTGTAGAATTGAAATTGAACAAACGGGGTTTTAGGACCGTTGTGACCAATCTTACTGTCAATTCCAAAGAGACTCTCATTCTCACATTCACTTCCCTTCCTGGAGTTGGAGAGGATGATGTCCTGGACAGTGCTCTTTTCTTCCTGCAAGAGGCCCTTGATGCTGCAGGACAAAATGACTTTTTCTCAGCAAGTTCTAATTTTGCTCTCGCACTTTCTACCGTTCGCACGTCTGAATATGCTTCTTTTCCAAAACTTCGGACATTAGAGAACGAAATCCTCTCTGCTAAAAAAGAATTGGGAGATAATATTCTAGTAGCCGATCTTTATCTTGATGTTTCTACAAATTACAACTATTGGAATCTTTTGGCAGAGAGAGGAGATATTTCTAATGCCGTGATTCAATTCAAGCAACTTGTGGAAAAGATAGATAATAGCCGACTGACAAATGCCCCTCTTCCTGAACTTCGAAATACTATCAGAAAAAGCTATGCTCTCTATGCCTGGAAACAAATAGAGGGTGAGATTATGGGAGTAGTAGCCGCTGGTGATACGGCAAGTCAAAACGAAAATTATGAGGATGCATTGAAATATTATAACAAGGCCCTTTCTCTCATCAAAGAGGTTGATGCTTTTGAAAATGAGACATTGTCAAATACCTATGTGGATATTGAGATGAAACAAAAAACAGCCGCCAACAAAAAAGCAGAGAAAGAATTGGCCGGTGATGCGAAAGTACTTATTGACAGTATAAGTGCGATGATATATGAAGCCGATCGCAAAGCCGAAAATGGTCAGTATGCAGAGGCCCTCAAGATTTACCAGAATGTTCTTGCGAAAATTGATGCTTCCCCGTTTAAGGAGTATCAGGTTATAAAGGAACAGCGAAACCGCGTGGAAAAACGCATTGAAAATGTGAAAAAACAAAAGCAAAAGAGTGACGTGTGGTGGCCCAAGATGGTGAGAAACTGGAGCGGAATGAGTTTTTCAGCATTCTACAGTGGCATAGAACCGCAGAGCTTCCAGTTTGGAAGTGAGATGAACTACATGGTTCGTGCACAACTGGGGATTCATCCCCTACCCATTCTCCAGCTTTCGTTAGGGGGTATGTACAATGCCACACCTCATGCCTATGCCCCTTATGCCATAGCTTTTGGCGGAGGTATTCGTATTCCCATTCTTGCTCAGTGGAGTTTCTTTGCTGATACTCAGGTTTTGTGGTCTGATTTCATTGTCTTTGATATTGCGAAGTATGATATGACCGATATTGGAATGGATCTCAAATTTGGCTGGTTTGGCCTACGTTTGGCTTATACCTTTGGATGGCAGGACTATTTCAAGACCAGTCAGCAAGGTATCAGTGCCGGTTTAACCTTCTGGTTTACAGAAGAATAAGGAGGGTTTTATGAAACGAATTGTAGTAGCTCTCTTTGTTCTGCTTGTCTCATCTCTCTGGGGACAAAATTATGCCTCGAAAAATAGCAACTTGCTTGCTTACAGGCAAAAAGATGGGCTCTATGTACTCGAAAATTCCCGTATCAAGGTGGTCATTGAACCCAAATTGGGTGGTAGAGCGCTTTCTATTGTAAATAAAGAAACAGGAGAAGAGCTTGTTCAAACATTCAACCCTAATAGTCCTGACTCAGCGGGGGCTTTTTATGACATTGTGGATCTCTCCTGGCCAGGACTTGCCAAAACCCCCTACGAAGTCAAGGGGTTTGGTTTGACGAAGGATGAATCCAAAGCCTATATAGAGATGTCGGTTGAGGTAGGAAAGGCCAATCCCACCAAAAAAGGGCTTGTCCTCACAAAAAGAATATCGGTTGATGATGTGGTTCCAGCGGTCTATTCGCTTGTGGAAATCAAAAACACAGAGAAAAAACCTATCGAAGTGACCTACTGGCATCAATCTCGTCCCATTCTTGGTCCAACCAATAAGGATGCGAAAAGCACCTGGCTTCCCCTCGAAAATGACGTGGTGGAAATTGGTTTCAATCCCGGAAGTGCAGGACATGGCCTTGATATGTTTCCTACCGCTGGCTTTGCAGGTCTTACGGTAAAAGATGGTAAATCTTCAGCGGTGTGGCTTTTTTCTCCTCTTTTGATTGATGCTTACTGGACATTCCATGACCCCGTTGTGCCAACCTATGACCTTGTTTTCAAGAAAAAGGTGCTCCAACCAAAGGAGAGTGCCTATTATGATGTGAGTATCGTTCTTCTGCCTCCTATGCAGAATATTGCCTGTGGAAATAGTGAGACAGGTTTTACCGGATCGATGATAGCCTCCTATACTGCCGGCAAAATAACTGTCAGTGGCCAGATATACAAATTTACTCCAGGAACCTTTTCTGGGGGACAGCTGTCGATTGAAATTTACGATAACAATAAAACGCTTCTTGATACGCTGAAGCAGGAAACGGTTTCCGAAGTGGTTCCTGAACGGTTTGTCTCTTATTCTGCCTCTGCCCCTGCTTCCTCAAAAATCAAGGGCGGCTATTATCAGGTAGTTGTTCGACTCACCGATGCTGCAGGGATCGAAGTCTATCGAGCAGAAAGAACTGTCAAAATGGGTGAGATCCCTATTCCAGCGATGAGTAAGCCTCTCACTGTCAATTTTGCCTGGTTTTTGAATCAACCTATTTATAATTCGGTGGGGAAAATCAAGGCCAATCTTCAACCTCTTTCTCCTGTCTATTCCAACATTGTCAAACTCTATCAGAAACACCCCACGGTGAGAAGCGACCTGATTATCAGTGGAGCGCTTCTCTATCAATGGATGTTGGTTTCTCCCCATTTTGTTTCCATGTACGGGGATCTCATCAAAAAGGGGACGTTCAATCTTATGGCCACAGGGTATGGAAATCCCCTTTTCCCCTTTATTTCTTCTGAAGAAATAAGAGAGCAGATCAGGATGGATATGGATATTAAACGGTTAGTTTTTGGGACTACGCCAAGTGGGATGTTTTTCCCGGAAATGGCCTTTGCCGATGGAGTGATAGAACCTGTGGTACAACAAAAGCTCACATGGGGATATCTTGCCGACATTGCTGTAGATACAGGTTACAAAGGTATGCCTGATATTGACTACCGCAAACCGTCTCGTATTATGAGTAAAGGATACGCCATGAATATTCTCATTCGGGATAGCAAGGCGGTAAATATTCTTCTGAAAAAGACTGACAAGGCTATTGATGAGTTTATTCTGTATCTGATTTCTGTTGCTGCCCAGAACAAAGATGGAAACTCTGTTGTATGCGTGGTAAATAACGGAGAATTTATTGGTGATGGTGAATTCATGGATAAACTTTTCACGAAACTCAAAGCTATTCCATGGATTCGTTTCAAAAGCGGCGATGATATTTTCAAAGAAACTATCCCTACGCAGAGTTTTTTGAGCGAAAAGATTAGCGGTGGCTGGTACTATGATATTGAAACTCAAACAGTTAGTTATAAGATCTGGTTTGACCATCCCATGAAACAGAATATATGGGAAAGCATTCGCAACAATGGCAAAAAGGTCTTAGAGATTGTCTCGGCAAAGAAAATGGTTTCCGATCTTCAACTGGATACGAGTTATCCTGATTATCTTTACCTTGAGACGTGGGAAAACCTTGTGATGGCTACTCATTCCGACTGGCTCTGGTCGGGGAATATAGCCAATATGAAAAACGCCAGCAATCAAATGGAAATTGCCATGAAACAAACGGCGGAAGTATACGATATTCTTTTGAATGTGCTCAAAAAGAAAAAACTCAATATTCCTGCTATGACCTCCCTTGGAGAAGAAGTTCCCGCAGAAGACAAGGAACGTTATGACACCAAGATTTTAGGTAACCCATTTAAGCTCACAGAACTGACTCTCTATCCGGCAAAGCCCACTTCTCAGTCTGGAATGTACCTTACCTTCAAAGTTTTTGATCCCGTCGATGGTATAGACTATAATAATGTCTATTTTATCTATCGTCTGAATAATGCTCCATCTTATCGACGTATCAGAGCCAAGCTTGGATTTGATGGAACGATGAGAGTGTTTTTGGGAAGACCAAATATTGGAGATACGATTGATTATTTTATTTATCTCAGAAATGTGAAGGGCAAAGAAGGTATTACCCCAAGGGCAACTATTGAGATAAGCGAATAACCTTCAGGGGCTATCGGAGAAGTCGATAGCCCCTGAAAATTGCCTTTTTTTCCTTTTTTTGCTATACTATACACTATGAAAGATGTACAGAGCGAAAAAGACCATCGGAATATTCCGATTAACAAGGTGGGTATTCGTAACCTTCGAATACCCATTGTCGTTCGAGATCAGCAGAACAAGACCCAGCCTACCATTGCCGATGTCAATATGTATGTAAACCTCCCCCATCACTATCGGGGAACCCACATGAGCCGGTTTGGAGAGATCTTGCATCGGTATGCTCATGATCTCTCCCTTGAAACCCTTTTGTCTATCTTAGAAGAGATGAAGAATCGTTTTGAATGCGAAGAAGCCCATATTGAAATACGTTTTCCCTATTTTCTTGTGAAATCTGCTCCTGTTTCCGGGGCCAAAAGCTATATGGAATATCTCTGCTCTGTCAAGGCCTCTCTTGGGGAGAGGCTCTCTCTTGTGATGGAGGTTGAAGTTCCCATCCATAGTCTCTGTCCCTGTTCCAAGGAGATCAGCAGTTACGGAGCTCACAATCAGCGGGGAGTTGTGCGTATTCAGGCAAAAACCTCTTCGTTTGTCTGGTTTGAAGAACTCATTACCATAGCGGAAAAGAATGCCTCTGCTCCGCTTTTTGCTATTCTCAAACGTAGTGACGAAAAATATATCACGGAAAAAGCCTACATGAACGCCAAGTTTGTCGAAGATACCGCCCGAGATATTGCCCTTGCTCTGAATAGAGATGAACGTATTCTCTGGTACCAGGTCGAAGTAGAGAACTATGAATCTATCCACAACCACAATGCCTATGCGGCTATTATCAAGGAGAAGGACAATGAAAATTGAAAATTTTTCTCCTTTTTTCAATGCCAAAAAGACTACCTCCAAAAAAAGCGAAAGAAAAGCGAGTTTTAATTTCAAGGAAATGTTAGAAAGTCCGGATTTAGAGAGTTTTTTTAATACCGTTGGGGATGAACTTTCAGAAAGTGATATTCGAGAATTGGGGAGTATGATTGATCTTTTGGGTGAACAGCTTTCTCAGAACCCGGATATTGAACATTTTAATCGATATCGGAGTTGTGTAAAGGCTTTGGTACGATACGCCACCAAAAATATGGATGTGAAAACCATTACCAGCCGATCGGGTTTCAGTAAAATCAACACTTATGTTATTGTTGAATCCATCGATGAAAAACTTCAGCAAATGGCACACCTTATCCTTTCCAACGAAAAAAACAGACTTTCTTATTTTCAGCTCATTCAGCAAATCAAAGGTCTTCTTATAGACCTCATTTCGTGACGTCTATGCGCAAGGAATGGGTTTCTTCTTCTGTTGAGAGAACATACGAGATTGCCCGGGAAGTAGCCACTCTGATTGAATCAGAAACCATATCCCCCTGGATTTTTTTGAGGGGGGATATAGGGAGTGGGAAAACCACCTTTGTGCGTGGCCTTCTTGCCTGCTGGGGAATCACGGAAGGGGTAAGCAGTCCAACCTTTTCTCTCATCCATCATTATCCCCATCCAGAAAAAACCATTTACCATGTTGATCTCTATCGTCTTCGATCCCCTGAGGAAGGAGAGGCCATTGGACTTTATGACCTCTTTCAACCACATGCGATTGTCCTGGTAGAATGGCCGGAGATACTGGAAAAGGAGAACACCTTTCCTCATACGCTTATTACCTTTGGCTATGGAGAAGAAGAAAATACAAGACATATTCTGCTTACTTCCCAGGGCTTTTGATGAAAGATGTTCAGTCTATTTTGTAGGCTTCCATTTTTGTGCGAAGGGTATTTCGGTTAATACCTAAAAATTCAGCTGTTTTCAGTTTATTTCTCTCATTGACAAGGAGGGCTTGTCGAATGAGTTCCTCTTCGACGATGCCCACCACCGTATCATACACCTTTCCTGTATATTCTGGATTCCCAATGTAAAAGCGAATCCATTCAGAGAGAGAGAAGAGCTTTTTTTCTTCTTCCATAGCCAAAAAAGGCACAATATGGTGGAGTTCTATGCGGTTGCCTCGGGCTAAAATAACAGCCCTTTCAATACAGTTCTCCAGTTCACGGACATTGCCGGGCCATGAATAGTTCATGAGAGCTAAAAGAGCCTCCTCGCTAATATCCACTGCGGGACGACGTTCTCGTTCTGAGACTTTTTGAATGAAATGCTGGACAAGAAGAGGAATATCGTCCTTTCGTTCTCGAAGAGGAGGAAGCTGGATCTCTATCACATTGAGACGGTAATAGAGATCTTCCCGGAACCTTTTTTCTTTCACCAGTGTCTTCAGGGGTTTATTGGTAGCCGCAATGAGACGAATATCAATAGGGATCTTGGTTTCACTTCCTAAAGGGGTAATCTCTCTCTCCTGCAACGCACGAAGAAGATGAGCCTGAAGAGAGAATGGCATATCCCCAATCTCATCCAAGAAAAGCGTCCCTCCATGAGCTACTTGAAAAAGCCCCTTTTTATCACTATTTGCCCCTGTGAAGGCCCCTTTCTTGTATCCGAAAAGTTCAGACTCAAGAAGATTTTCTGGAATGGAGGCACAATTGATGCTCACGAAAGGCTTATCTTTTCGTGAGCTATTATAATGCAGGGCTTTGGCTACTAACTCCTTTCCCGTTCCACTTTCCCCAAGAATAAGCACAGAGGCGTTAGTATCAGCCACCGTATGGATCAGGTCAAAGATAGCCTGCATCCGTTGATTCTTTCCGATGATATGATGAAAGGCATAGTTTCTTTCCAGTTCCTTTTTGAGGGTGAGGTTTTCCTCTAAAAGGGAAGCCTTCTCCTGCTGGATAGTTCGTGCTAACCTCACCTTGTTGGAGAGAATCTGCCCCACCAAAAAAAGCATGTTTTCAAGATCTTTCAGATAGGTATTGTTATCGTATTGTTTTTCTATCGCCATTACCCCGAGAGTAATTCCCTCCAATTTGAGAGGAACGGCTATGAAAGAAATAGGTTTTTCCTTGTCTCGTTTGATCTTGAGCCGGTTCAAAAAGCGGGTTTCTTCATGAATGTTGGGAATGGCAATGGGCTGGCCTGTGGCCACAACGGTTCCAATGATTCCTTCCCCCACTCTATAGATGCCCCGTTCACACTCTTCTTTGGTGAGACGATATCCCGCAAAAATAGAAAGCTGTTCACTCTGTTCAGGTTCAAAAAGAACAAGCATCCCACGATCAATATGGATCCGTTCAGCAAGAATACTCATCACGGACTCAAAAACATCCTGAAGATCTATCTTTTTTTCTATCACCTGAGAAATATCAATCAAAATTTCCTGAAGATGTATCTTGTATTTGAGTTCTTCATAAAGCTTCGTACGATAGAGAATCTGCGCCGCCTGGTTAGAGATCGTGTAGAGAAGTTCAAGATCCTCCTCGGTGAAAGCGTCTTTTTTTACACTATCCACACTGACAACGCCAATAATCTGTCCCTCTACCTGCAAAGGCACAATAAGCTCAGATTGAATATCCTCTCTGAGGGGAATATAGAGGGGATCCTGTCTCACATCGTTTACCAGTCTTGGAATACCATCACGAAACACAGCCCCTGTGAGTCCCTCTCCCACAGCAATAGGGACTCTTCTGATACGGTTCTCATCAAATCCTCTATAGGCGGCATAGCGAAGGTATTTTGAACCTTCCTCTTTGAGCATAATAGACCCTGTGGTGGCATTCGTTAACTCAATGGCCTTGTCTAACATCAATCCCAAAAGCTCTTCTGCATCCTGGGTTTGATTCATGGCTATACTCAGATACTGAATGAGACGAAGCCTTTTCACCTGGTTTTCTTCGCCTGGCATAGACTCTCCTGCCTATTTTTTCACCATTAGTATAAGATGTGATGAAAAAATAGGCAAATTTTTCTCTTGACAATTGTTTAGCTTCCGAATTCAGAAGGAAAAAACGAATGGTTTATTTTCTTTTTTTCACTATCTACAAGTAATAAAAAGAGATATAAGAGAATATAAATGGATGGAAAAAATTGGGCAAGAAAAGGCAAGATCATCTCTTTGGCACGTTTCTTGCAATACAATGATAGATAATCTGAAAAGGAGGACAAAAATGTCTCTTTCTGTCCGTGATCACCTGTTGACCGACATCATCGGTAATCGTCAGGTAAGGTCAACAGTGAAAGATGAATACAAGGGGATGCCCATCCCTGAGTATTTTGGGTGTAATGTTTTTAATGATGAGGCGATGAGAACCTACCTTCCCTACAAGACCTATTCTCGTCTCAAAGCCATCATTGCTTCGGGTGAACCTATTGATGATGCTTTAGCTGAAGAAGTGGCTCATGGGGTGAAGGAATGGGCTCTCAGTAAGGGTGCCACCCACTATACCCACTGGTTTCAACCCATGACGGGGGCAACCGCTGAAAAGCACGATAGTTTTCTCGACTTTGATGCTGACGGTATGCCTATCAATCGTTTCTCTGGCAAGGCTTTGAAACAGGGTGAACCTGATGCTTCAAGTTTTCCCAGTGGAGGCCTTCGTGCTACCTTTGAGGCCCGTGGTTATACAGCCTGGGATCCTTCTTCCCCTATCTTTATTATGGAAGGGGTAAATGGGAATACCCTCTGTATTCCTACCGTGTTTTTGTCATATACCGGTGTAATACTGGACAAGAAGGCCCCTCTTCTCCGTTCGATGGAGGCCCTCAGCAGGGAAGCCACCAGGCTTCTTCACCTTTTTGGCAAAAAGAATGTGAAAAGAGTAACGACCACGGTGGGAGCAGAACAGGAGTATTTCCTGATTGACAAGGCCTATTTTCTCCGTCGACAGGATTTGATGCTTACTGGTCGTACTCTCTTTGGGGCCAAGCCTCCCCGTGGTCAGCAGATGGAAGATCACTATTTTGCCTCTATCAGGGAGAGGGTTCTGGCTTTTATGCAGGATGTAGAGATCGAGGCATTCAAGCTCGGCATTCCAGCCAAAACGCGCCACAATGAGGTGTCACCTGCTCAGTTTGAGATTGCGCCTATCTTTGAAACAACGAATATTGCTACCGACCATAACCTGCTTCTCATGGAAATCTTGAGAAAGGTGGCCAATCGTCACAATTTTGCCCTCCTTCTCCATGAAAAGCCCTTCAAAGGGGTAAATGGCTCCGGAAAGCACAATAACTGGTCTATGGCTACCGATACAGGGGAAAATCTCCTTGATCCTGGCCACACTCCCCACGAGAATTTGCAATTCCTTACGGTCTTGACGACAGTTATCACGGCTGTGTATCGGTATGCTGATCTGCTCCGCACTTCTGTGGCCACACCGGGTAATGATCACCGCCTTGGGGCTAATGAGGCTCCCCCAGCGATTATCTCTGTCTTTTTGGGACAGCAGCTTTCTCAGATTCTTGAGGATATTGAGGCAAACAAAAAGACAAACTACACCGACAAACAGATCATTGACCTGGGTATCAGTACTCTTCCCAAGATCAGCAAGGACAACACCGACAGAAACCGCACCTCGCCTTTTGCCTTCACTGGAAACAAGTTTGAATTCCGTGCGGTTGGGTCTTCCCAGTCTATTGCTGGTCCCAATTTTGTTCTGAACACCATTGTTGCCAAGGTTTTGAAAGAAGTGTGTGATAAAATTGAGGCTAACCTCAAGAAGGGGATGGAATTCAATCAGGCTGTAATGGAAGTTATTCTTCCTATGATCAAAGAGAGCAAACCCGTTCGGTTTGAGGGTAACAACTACTCTCCTGAATGGGAGAAAGAGGCAGCCAAACGAGGACTTCCTAACCGCAAGACCACACCAGAGTCGCTTCGAGATTTTATCGCTGAAAAAAACATTGCTGTTCTCAAAGAAATGGGGGTTTTGAGTGAGGTAGAGATTCAGGCTCGTTACCATATTCTGGTGGAGAACTACTCCAAGACCCTGAATATCGAGGCAGAAACTGCGCTGGCTATGGCCAGAACCCAGATTCTTCCTACTGTCCTGCGCTATCAGACTATTTTGGCCAATGCGGCTGCTTCTATCAAAGAGGTGAATGGAAAAGCCTATGATCTTCAGCTGAGTGCTACAAAGGAGTATGCTCTTCTTGTGGCTGATCTTCAGAACAAAATAGTCGAACTGGAAGAGATCGTGAAGAAGGCAGAGGAGATTGGCGATGAAGTAGAAAAAGCTGATTTCTATTGCCAGAAGGTTCTTCCAGCCATGAATGCCCTGAGGGACGTGGTAGATACTCTTGAGGATAAAACAGCCGACGATCTGTGGCCACTTCCCAAGTATCGAGAGATGCTTTTTGTGTACTAACCAAACAGGCCCGGCTTATGCCGGGCCTATCTCTTATTTTACTATTTTTTTCAGTAGTTCAAGATCCAGCTCTGGATAGAGAGGGAAACGAGAGAGAAGATCTATCACTCGCTTTTGAGAGGTTTCCTTGACAGAAGCGGCAATCTCATATTTGGCTTTGCTTGGGCCATTGTCTTTTTCTGAAAAGGCCGGTTTTACCGCCTGGACTACATTCGCAATAATATCAGCAATTTCATCCATGTCATTTTCTTTCATTCCTAACGTGGTCACAGCGGGTGTCCCAATACGAAGACCACTGGTATACCACGGTCCATTGGGATCAAATGGGAGAGAATTGCGATTCAGGGTCACTCCACACTCCCTCAGGGCACTTTCGGCTTGTCGGCCGGTAATACCTTTTGTAGCCACATTCACTAAGAAGAGATGGTTATCAGTTCCACCTGTCACGATGTCCAGCCCTTTCTTTTCGCAGGCCTTTGCAAGAGCCTGGGCATTTTTGACAATCTGAGAGGCGTAGGTTTTGAATGCAGGGGAAAGTGCCTCCTTGAAAGCCACCGCCTTGGCTGCCATCACATGAGGCAGGGGACCACCCATCACAAGGGGGCAGCCCTTGTCAAGGGCATCGGCAAACTCCTTCTTGGCCATTACCATACCACCACGAGGTCCCCTGAGTGTTTTGTGAGTGGTAGTCGTTACCACATGGGCATACGGGATAGGATTGTACTCTCCCTCAAACACACCACCCGCCACAAGGCCAGCAAAGTGGGCAATATCTACCATCAAAACAGCCCCTACCTTATCCGCAATTTCTCTCATACGCTTGAAGTTGATCTTTCTTGGGTAAGCACTATAGCCGGCCAAAAGGATAAGTGGCTGTATCTCCTGGGCCTGTTTTTCGATGGCATCGTAATCTAAAAGACCAGTTTCACGACTCACGGAGTAACTATATACTTCAAACATCCTGGCAGAAACGTTGTATCGATACCCATGAGTAAGATGTCCCCCAGAATAGTAGTCAAGTCCCAGTAAACGTTGATTGCCCAACCTTTCCCGAAGTTCCTTCCACTGAGCGTCTGTCAGTTTATAGAGATTGGTCTCTCCAAGATTAGAAAGATAAGGTACTTCCACTCTTGTATTGAGAATAGCCCAGAAAGCCATAAGATTGGCATCAGCCCCACTATGAGGCTGAACATTGGCATATTCTGCCCCAAAGAGTTCACAGGCGTATTTTGCCGCCGTTTCCTCAATAGCATCGACATTTTCACACCCGGCATAAAAACGATGGTAGGGAAAACCTTCAGCATACTTATCCGTGAGGAGATTTCCCATGGCTAATTGCACGGAAAGAGAAGAGTAGTTTTCGCTGGCAATCAGTTTGAGGTGTGTGCGCTGCGCCTCAAGTTCAGCCACAATAGAACGTGCCACCTCAGGGGCCACCATAGCCACTTGAGAGAGATTGGCCATATACGCCACCATCCCCGCTGAGGGGCTTTTGGTACGAGACAGGTACTCTTGAATGACTTCCACCGACATTTCGATTCCTCCTTCAAAAGTATCCCTGCCCAGGCGGACGACAGGGTAAAAAGGCTCCCTGATGGTCGCTTCCATCCTCGCCAGTTGCCTGGTATAGTGTAAAGCAAAGGAGAAATTTTTGCCACTTTTCAGAAGACTACTGCTGGATAGCCCCATCAATCACTTCAAAGAGACGCTTGTCCTCATCGTTAAGCACCAGTTTGAAACGCTCAATTCCTACGGTATTTTTCAATCGAAGGAGATAAATATCACTCATAATCTTCTGTTTCACTGTTTGAACAAAAACAGGGTTTTGTGATTGAGCCGCTTTTGCCGTTTTCACATCAGAGAAGAGAGCCACCAGGGCATCACTGTTATCAATAGCAATTTGAAACATCTTCTTGTCAATCAAAGGGGTATGGAAAGAAGGAGCCAAATGATGGGTATAGAGAGGCAAGCCCTGGGTTTCCAGGGAATAATAGGAGAAAATACTGATACGAATCCCGTCTCTGAGGCGCTGATTGAGAGTTCCAAGGAATGGTTGAAGCCAGACAGTGTCCTGAACAGAAACCAAAATCTCTTCTGTTGCCTTCTGAATAAGCGTCAGAATAGAATTTTCTATATTTTTTTGACTGACAATATTCCAGAAGTAGTCCGTTTCGTTCACACTCATGTAATTGCGAAGTTGAGCATGAATGAGTTTCTTTGATTCAACAAAATCACTCTCAAGATTTCTCAAAAATTCATCAATTTCCACCGGTACATAGGTATCAGGATTGGACTTGATGATACGGGCTCCTCCTTTATCCACCAAACGGTTGAGCATTTCATAGACTACAGGTCGCAGAATACCACTATTCTTGCTGAGTTGATAGCCCGTAATAGGATGATTCTCTAAAAGAGCCAGGTATACCTTTGCCTCATTACTACTCAGTCCCAAGCGCTCAAAGTGTTCGATCAGGAGCCCTTCCTGCTCTATGGCCAAATCTTCCTCCTTGTTATTGTCCTGAGAGTCTTCCTCTACCCCTACCTTCTAAAACAAGCTCTTGTTTATCCACATCAAAAATCATCACCGTCGCTTCAAATCGACTATTCCCATCTTCTAAAACGGGGTTGCCTGTGAGAACAATTCTTTTTTGTTTGATGTAATACTGTCCCCATCTCGCGGTCACTCTTTGATTCCCTTTTATGATGTGCACATTGCCTAAGAGATTCGCTCTATCCTCATTTTGATACATATCAATCACAAGACAAAAGACCTTTGCAGCCCCACTTTCATTGGTAAAATGAATCTGTGGATCTTTTGTGATACGGGTATAGGCAAGTTCCTCATAGTAATCAAGTCTTCCACCCGTAATCACATAACCCTTCTTTTTCTCTGTTACTGAGACGTCATCTAAAGCGGTGTAGCTGGAAATCTTCCCCTTTCCATAAAAAACCTGCATGGTCCGAGAAAGAATAGTAGTATCCTCTTGCTCTAAGGAGGCATTTCCCTGGACGAACAAACGATTGGCAGACTGGTAGAGTTGGGCCTGATCTCCCTGCAAAAGATAGCCTTTGCCCTTGATTTTCACGTTTCGATAGACAAACATATCATTCTTCTCAGGAAGAAATCGAATAACATTCCCTGTAACCTCTACATTGTCCTTTTTCAGATATAACCTGGGCGTTTTCGTTGCTGTCACCTCTCTTTTTCTGGTGTCGTAGGTGCCCTCACCAGCCAGAAGTACTGCCCCTCTCTGTGCATCCTGAAAAGACACATTCCCAAAAGCATACCCCACTTTCTTCTGGTCTTCATAGACAATGGTATCCGCCTTCAAGACGGAGGTTCCCTGTTGAATGGTGGGTACCTGCTTCATTTTTCCCTCTAATACCAGACGCTGAATTTCCCACTGAAAAACACTTCGTTCAGCGGTGATCTGAATAGGTTCACTACTTTGAGACATTTGTGCAAACAGGGCAACGACCACAAAAAGTCCCCCCCATAGGATGCCCTTACTGCTGAATCTTCGCATCAATATTCTCCATACGAATTTCTTTGAGAGAAGCATCGGCTACTAAATTATATCCCCGAAGGTCCACACCGCGTCTGTGGACCACTACAGGAATACCCGGTTCTGAGAAAAAAAGTTTTTTCGTATTATCCCACTGAATACGTTCTGTCTCAAGGCTTGTTTCACTGGCAAGAATTTTTACCCTTCCTTCGGCTATCACAAGAAGCGTTTTCTTATTTACCTGCCCCTTGTTGGCTGATAACACACTATCCAGAACGTCCATCCCATTGGAACGCCTGTAAAACGCTACGGTAAAATTATAAATAAAAACATCATCACTATTCTGATACATAGCGGCTTCAGAAGCGCGAAGCTCCCATTCCCTCTCTCCGCTGGTGTTGACAGAAACATACTGAAAGTCTGAGAGAAGAAAATTAGGAAGCCCTAATGTTTTCTCTGGCTGACCTTCTTTGAGCCCACAGGAAACAAAAAAAATCAAGAAAAACCCTATCCATCCATGTCGCATATATTCCTCTTTTCTTCTTTTATCTATCGGCTAATAGTAGTAAAAATTTTACTCACTATTATTATACTCCAAAAAAAAAAGAAAAGCAAACGAAAGAAATATTTTGAGACCCTTGCACGGGTGTTTTCTTCCCCTATTTGGGTCAGGGGCTACGCCCCTGAAACCTCGCTTTTTCTATTTCCAAGGGCTTGTTTGTCTTTTTTATTCAAAAAAATAGGGCCATTTATTACTGCAAAGAATATTTTCATACTATATTTTGTTTTTCACTACTTTTTTGAGACCTTTTGCACATTCGTGCAAAGGTCTCATTTTTTCTTTCCCATGGTTTGATTTGCATTTTCTTTTTCGTTTCCTTATACTAAAACTAACCAAAAAGCCTTGAGAAAACACCAAAAAAACCGATAATACAATCAAAAAGAACACAGGGGGATACTATGGAAAAACCTCATATTTCTTCGTCTTCTGAAAGGACAACGATTTCTTTTTACACCTTAGATGACAGTGTAAAAAATACTGTCCAGGAAACTCTCAAAGAGATTGTCAAGAAGTATGACCATCCTCTTTCTCGTCAGGAAAACATTGATGTGATCTACACCTGTCTCAAGGAGCTTATGGTCAATGCCTCCAAGAGCAATATCAAAAAGACCTTTTTTATCGAGGCTCAGATCAACGAAAAAGACAAAGAGATTTATGAAAAGGCGAAACAGAGTTTCAAGAAAATCCTGACTGACAAATATTTTGCTTACCTCAGAGAAAAACTCAAAAAGCACAATGCCTATGTGCAGGTTGAATTTGAAGAAAAAGAGGGTGGAATTGTTATCAAGGTGTACAATAACCATCCCCTCTGGGAAGAAGAAGAAAAAACCATTCGTGATGCTCTCAAAAAGGCTCTTTCAAACCAAAATCCAAACCTTACCCTCTATTACACCGAGAGTGAGAATCACGAAGGAGCCGGACTTGGTCTGATGCTCATCATACATCTTCTGAGGGAGGTTGGCATTGATCCCAGGCTCTTCCGTATAGGAGTGGTTGAGGGCAAGACCATGGCGCGTATTGAGATACCTTTTAGTGCAGAGTATAAACCCTTGCGAAAATACCCTTAAAGAGCACTATCTAGAGACCCTTGCACGGGTGTTTTCTTCCCCTATCTGGGTCAGGGGCTACGCCCCTCTTCCCCGCTTTTTCTGTTTACAGGGGCTCACTTGTCTTTTCTGTTCAAAAAAATAGAATTATTGATTACGAAAAGAAATATTTTTATACTATTTTTTATTTTTTATTACTTTTTGAGACCTTTGCACATTCGTGCAAAGGTCTCATCTAAGGATTTTTTCCCTTCTCCTCTACAAAAAAGCGATAGATGGCCTCTCGCAAAAGCGAGAGGTTTTCTTTTGTCTTAGCCGAGAGAAAATAGGCTTTTGGGAAGTTTCTTCTGAGTTCTAAGTACACTTCTGTTTCCAACATATCAATCTTGTTGAAACAGAGGATTTGAGGGACCGTTTCTGCCTGAATCTCGGAGAGGGTTTTTTGAACAATCTCTATTTGCTGAAGATAGGCCGGATGGACACTATTCACCACATGAATGACCAAATCAGTATCTATGGTTTCTAACAGCGTAGATCGAAAGCTTTCTACTAAGGTATGAGGTAAATCCTGAATAAATCCCACGGTATCGGTGATGACAACCTGAATATCTCCCTTTTCTCCTGTTAGCCACAACCTTCGCGAAGTGGTATCCAGTGTGGCAAAGAGCTGGTCCTCCACATAGACCTGGGAATGCGTGAGCGCATTCAAAAGAGAGGATTTTCCTGCGTTGGTATATCCGACCAAGGCAACACTATGCTGCATCTTTCGTCGTTTCTTTCTTCTTTCCTGCATGCCCTTTTCAAGGGCTTCCAGTCGCTGAGAGAGCTGATAGATCCGTTTTCTGACAAGCCTTCTGTCCATCTCAAGTTTCTGTTCACCGGGACCACGCATCCCGATTCCACCACGGATTCGTGACATCTCCACCCCTTTCCCCACAAGACGAGGAAGAAGATAGTTGAGCTGGGCAAGTTCCACCTGCATTTTCGCAATCTTGGTCCTGGCATGGAGAGCAAAAATCCTGAGGATCAATTCGGTTCGGGTGATCACCTCGCAAAGGGTTTTTTCCTCAATAGCCCGTATCTGAGAAGCACTGATTTCCTGCTGGATGATGATACCGTCAAGATGTGGGGTGTCATAGAAATGCACCAGTTCTTCGAGCTTTCCCTTTCCGATATAGGTTTTTGGATCAATAGCACGAATGGGCACAATAAGCCGATCCACAATCTCATAGCCTGCGGTTTTTGTGAGATCCTCCAGTTCTTCCATAGCCACCTGATGAAGAAGGGGATTCTCCTTCCCTTCGATGATACTAACAAGGAGTACCTTCATCAGGACGGCATCTCCCGAAGCATTTGGATAACAGTTTCAAACGACTGGAGAAAGTCAAAGGATTTTTTTAGCTGGTCTTTGTAAAGGGAATGTTTGGAACCACCAACACTATGAGCATTGCGAAGATACTTGGGTACCGGTGCTGTGGCATCTGCCCACAGTTTACCAATAATATCCTTGAGAGAGACATAATGGGTATAAAATTCCCGGAAAAAATCTGAAGCAAGCCCATTCATAAACACAATATGCTTTTCCAAAGACCTTTTATTTTCTGTTCCTTCCCGTTTCTTGAGAAAGAGGAGAAACTTACTTCCTGTATCTCCCGTTGGTTCAAAGGAACTCACTAGTTCCTGAAGTTTCGTCTGGTATTTATCCACCGCATAAAAGGCATCAGAAATACTTCGCCGAAAATACTCGTCTGAGAATACCCCATTCATCATGACTAGATTCAACACGGGATGGAACCACTGTTGATAATAGTTTTTGAAAAAATGCACCAAAATAGCAAGCGCATAACTATGGGTAAAGGGGGTAAATCCCATCTGTTCCAGTTCTCTTGCCCTATCCACGGTATATACTCCGACAGGAGAGAGATTGGGAAAATACGCACGAATATTTTTCTCCACCATTTCAAAGCGCACCTGCTTCATGGCTTTTTCAATCATGGCTTTGAGTCTTTTTCCCACAATTTCGGTATACTTCTGACTGAGATCAAAACGGATATGAACAAACGACGGCACATAGGAAGGATTCTTTTTCACTACCCTGATAAGAAGCGTGAGATACTGTCGATAAAGAAACTCCTGAAGGGATGCCTTCACAGCGTCTACCTGGGCTGAAAAAGTCATTTTCATCTGATTTATAGTATCATTATCACCTGATTCTTCCTTGTTCAGCATTTCCTGATATACAGCAAACAAAGCCTCAAACGGTCTTCGAAAGTCCTGTTGAAGATCAATCTGCATCAGAGCCTCTTCTAACGTCATAAAGTACGAAAGAAGGGCTTCTGCAGGGATATCAGTAAAATGAGCCTCAGAACCTACCGTATACGCGGGGTCAAAACGTTTGAGAAGCCAATCAAACTCATAGAACACAAGGTTTTTCATATACATAAGGAGAGTATAGGCCTGGTTGGCGGCCTCTTTTTTCTCCGTGGGAAGAGAAGATAGAAACTCCTCCGCCTCCTGCCTCAGGGAAGCGACTGTCTGAGAGGAAAGGTTATTTCTGATCTTTGAGAGGATGCCCTCATACCCAAAGAGACTAAAAATCTTCTCCTTGTCGATATCCATGAGATACTCATAGAGCCTTTCGATACCTGTTTTGCCCTGTTCTCCACTATCCCAGGAAGGGGTCTCCATCATTTCAAATATGGGCTTGAAGAACAACAGTTTGAGTTGAAGATCATGTACCTTGTAGGCAAAAAATCTGGTGACGGTTCTATTTTTCTTGTTGTAAATCGCAGGGCGAATAAGGGAGAGGTCTTTATAGACTTGCTTGAGAGCCTTGTACTGAAGATAACTCTCCTGCATCTGAATACCCAGAAGAGCAAGGAAAAAAAGCACAATCCTGTCCCACAGAGAAAGCGAAGGAAGTAAAGCTACAGCTTCCGCCCCTTCTTCCCCTATCCTCGTTTGCTCAAGAGGAGCCTTTGTTTCAACTGAAGGGGCCTGCGATTGAACTTTGGTGAGTTCTTCTTTGAGACGGGCCTTCTCCTGTTCATCGAGTTCCAATGCCTTGGCATCAAAAACCCCATTCTGAAGAATACCCTTTTCTTTTGCTCGCTGGATAGCCTCTCTGTCATACGGCATGCGTTTTTCTCATCACCTCTTCATATCCTCCCCGGGTACAGCCACAAGCTGGTAGTATACCCCCTCTTTGTCTGTCATCTTTTTCAATTCATGTGGAGCCACCTTTCTCATATGATGGTTTTCGTCCACAATGACCACCTCTTTTCGGAGGAGATTCACAGACATGACCCTATAGGCTAAATTTCCCACCCTGACTCTTGCGCCAACATCGGGATAAAATCCCTTTTCTTGCTGATAAAAGTCTACTTCATAGGCCAAGCAACATAATAATCGGCCACAGACCCCTGTAAGTTTACTTGAATTCACCAAAAAACCCTGATCCTTGGCCATTTTGAGATAGATAGAACTCATATGACAATTTGATCTTGTACAACAGAGCTCTATACCACAAATACCACAGCCCCCCTCTATTTTCGCTGCATCTCGTACCCCAATCTGGCGCATCTCAATACGAGTACGGAAGAGAGCGGCCAAGCGTTTCACCAACTGGCGAAAATCTACCCTATTATCAGAAGTAAAATTGAAGATCACCTTTTTCCGTCCCATCAGAAAATGCACATTGATAAGCTTCATATCAAGTTGAAGATCTCGTATCTCTTTCAGGGCTAAATTGTACGCTTCTGCAGCCTCTTTTCTCAAGGCCTGCCATTCAGAGACCTCCTGAGAGGTAGCTTCTCGAATAACAAAGAGATTTTCAATCTCTACAGGAGCATGTTCCTGCTTGGTTTCAAGAATACTTTTGTCATCTACCTCAATCCCTTCTACCTGTTGAGCCTGGGGCACATGGTTCTCATGTTTGTGAAAATAACGGTGAAGAATCTCAAGAGAAATCTCCGTTACCCCGGACATACTGTAGGCAATATCCTCTCCAAAGCGTGTATTGACCACATACCACTTCCCTTTTTCTACGGTTATATCTCCCTGACATCGATAGGGAAGAACCATCGAGTCAAAGAATGTTTTCATGTAGGCTGCTTTTTCCATACCTTATGCCTCCTCGTCACAACCATAACGAATCTCAAAATTCTCATAGGGATTCCACTCTGTCTCCTGAAGGGTATGATCCACGTTTTCCACCTCTGCCATCGATGGACCTCGAGAAAGAACCATGAGAAACTCGGCTACCTGCTCTCGCGTCCCCACAGCCACAACCTTGACCCTACCATCCGGGAGATTGCATACCCATCCAGAGACCTGAAGCATCACGGCCATTCGCTGAGCAAAGAAGCGAAAACCAACCCCTTGCACCCTTCCGGAAACAATGGCTTCCATCCTATAAAACATACTCACTCCTTCACCACTACTTTCATCTTGGTGATGGCTGGTTTTTCACCCTCCCAGGGGAAAAACCAGACCACATAATCGTTTGCCTCAAGTTGTACAGAAACATTGGTGGTAAAAATCACGTCTTTTTCCACCGTAGCTTCAACAAAACTAACCCGCCACAGTTGTTTTGACTTATTGTCCAAGAGTACATTCCACCCCTTTTTTTGTTCGCTTTCTATCCACCTCACATCAACAAAGCACCCCTCTTTTATCCGAAAGACCCGTTTGTCCTCGGCCTGGGAACGAATAGCCCACCAGAAGAACCAGAATGCCACCGCAAGTAAAATATAAAAAACAAGAAGCTGAAGGGTAGTACGATTGTTCCCTACCAGGCGGTAGTACCACTTCACAGGTTGTTCTTCTTGAAAATTTCGTCTTCTTCGAAGCCTCTCTTCTCGCGAATAGTGGTAGGTATATTGGGGGTTTTTAAGCTCATCAAAATTGAGATTTGGTTTTTTCTTCACGGTTCCCTCCGACTGATCATGGCAATACAACCACTGGCCATCCAGTTGGGAAAAAGTATCCACCTTCCTCCCCTATTCTGCCAAAAGTAATACCATTGATGCACACGGATTCCATACCGATGACAAAAGTCCTGAAAATCCCGAAGGGTCATGAGATGAATATTTGGGGTATCATACCATTCGTAGGGAAGTGTCTTTGACTTGGGCATGCGACCTGAAAAAAAGAGGCTCAAGCGTATGCGATAATGCCCAAAATTCGGAAAACTCAGGATCACATGGCGTCCTATTCGCAGACTCTCAAGGATAAGCTGATCCGGTTTTTGAAGCTGCTGAATCGTCTGGCTGATAATCACATAATCAAACGATTGATCTTCAACGTCCTGAAGAGAAAGATTGATATCTCGTTGAATAACGGGTATCCCTTTTTCCACACAGGCCAAAAGGCTTTCTTCGTCAATATCAACACCCATTCCACGAACATCTTTATGATGAATGAGATAGGAGAGAAGTTCGCCTTTTCCACATCCTAAGTCAAGGACACGGCTTTTTGGGGTAATCCACTGGGCAATGACACTGAGATCAACTCGCATCCCAAGCAACTCTTCAATCCTCTTCATCGCTTTCCCTCCTTCCAGAGACGATGGCTGGCCTCAAGAAAGCGTTGAATAATAGCCGTCTCTTTCTCCACTTCCAGGAGAAATGCATCATGTCCATAGGAGGAAGGTATATCAAAATAGGTAACATCCTTATGATTGGCCATCAGAGCATCCACTAATTCCTGGGTTTGAGAAGGGGGAAAAAGCCAATCAGACGAAAACGAAAGGAGAAGCATTCTTGCCTTGATATGAGAGAGGGCCCTTTTGAGACTTCCCTTCCCGTACTTAGAAGCCACATCAAAATAATCCATGGCTTTAGTGACATAGAGATAGGTATTGGCATCAAAACGTTCGACAAATTTCTGCCCCTGGTAATGAAGATAACTCTCCACCGCAAACTCTGTAGAAAAATCAAAGCTGAAAGCCTCTTTATTCTGAAGTTTACGGCCAAATTTTCTTTCCATGGAATCTTCACTGAGATAGGTAATATGTCCTATCATACGGGCAATAGCAAGCCCTTTCTCTGGTATCGCTTTGCCATAATAATCACCATTGCACCAATTGGGATCAGAAATAATAGCGTTTCTTCCCACCGCATTAAAGGCAATACTCTGGGGTGATAACCTACCCGTCGAGGCTATGACAAGAGCGGCGTGGACATTGTCTGGATATTTAAGAGTCCATTCAAGTGCCTGCATTCCCCCCATGGATCCACCGGCCACAGCAAGCCAGCGAGAGATTCCTAAGTGTTTCATCAAATACGATTGAACCTGCACCATATCCCCAATGGTGATAACAGGAAAACGAATTCCATAAGGCTTCCCCGTCTTTGGATCAGAGGAAGACGGCCCTGTTGTTCCCTGACATCCACCAAGAACGTTAGAACACACAACAAAGTACTTTTCTGTATCAAAGGCTTTGCCTGGACCAATAGCATTGTGCCACCATCCTTCTTTATGGCCAATACGCTCATGATAGCCAGCCGCATGCGCGTCCCCTGAAAGAGCATGACAGATCAAAATCGCATTATTGGCCCGTTCATTGAGAGTACCATAGGTCTCATACGCTATAGTAATAGGACCAAATGTCAGACCACTTTCTAAAACGATTTCTTCTACTCCCATTTCTGATAATGAGAGGTATTTTGTCTCTACAACACCTATATCATTCATTTCGATTCCGCTTCCTCCACAAATACCCGTATCCCCTCAATACGACGAATGATAACCTCCTTTCCAGCTGGAATCACCTTTCCATCGAGGGACCTGGCAGGGAAAAAATCGCCATAGTATTTGACATACCCCTTTCCAAGGGTATTGTTTATCTCTTCTGTGACAAGAACGGTTTTGCCAATCATAGCCTCCTGGTTGGTAGGAACCGCATTGTGCTCCAAAGAACGACGTATCATGGGCAAAAAGATCCACACAATCCCCACAGAGAGAAGAGTAAAAATAAGAAGCTGAAGCCACAGGGTAGAGATAAAGAGAGAAACAACGGCCATGAGAAGAGCCGCTACACCAATCAAAGCCACAAAAAAACCCGCCGTAAAAATCTCAAGAATCAATAACACAACGCCTAAAATAATCCAGAAATACCAGCTCATTTCCTTCTCCTTTGCGCCTCTTTCATCCCCCTGTAAATTATAGATGGTTTTTCTTTTTCTGTCAATATTTTGATTACGTTTCCAACAGGAGACCTGAAAGAGAGAGAAAAGGATAAAGAAGTTACCCCTGGCTCAAAAGATTTTTGTCAACTGTAGTATACAGGGAACATTTTAGATAAACAAGTTTTTTCTGGGGAAAGTACCCTTTTTAGGCCATAAAACAGGGCAATAAGTACGTACCATCCCTATGTTTTATATCACATCCTGCCAGTAGACACCATCGATAGCCTCATCACGATTATAGTAGTAATGCAAACGCACAGCAAGAACATTGGTTGCCCCTTCTCTTTTCCATACCCCTACATCCATTCTCTGGTTTATGGTTCGCATCACCCGTTCTGCCCTTGAGGTTGTTCCTGGCAAACCATCTTCACTGTCACAGGCGAACATGTCTTTTTGAGCACGAAGAAGATAATAAAAACAATGTTTGCGCCCTTTTTCGTGAAATAAGTCAAGAAGATTCTGAATATGCTGTCTGCGCTCGCTTTGATAACCAAGTCTTGTTTGCCAGTCATTTTTGTACCCCAAGAAACAGGCTTTCCCTGTTTCAGCGACAATATTTGTCCACTCAGAAGAACGATATCTCACTCTATCAAGACGAAGAAAATACTTCAATTGATAACTTACATGCCACAAACATCGTTGAAAAACGATACCGGGATGTTTGCCCTGGTTAATCCCTGTATCTCCATCGACAACAAGAAAAAACCGAGAAAAAGAGTGTTTTTCTTGAATGGGCTTAAGAAGTTTGTCCCAACCTGCATGGTAATTATCCACAAGAAGGCCTGCTATTCTTGTATTTTTTCCTGTCAATGGGGAGGCTTGTTGCCTCTCCTGCAAAAGAATTTTAGCTTCTTCTCCTTTTTTCTTGCCCTGAACAGGAATACCCGTCCCATCGGCTTCTCCACAGGGTTTTTCTTTTTCTGAGATACTGAAATGTATCTTTCTCCCAATATTTTGAAGGTTTTTCCAGAGGGTGCTAAGACCTATTTTATACCCTGTGAAGGAAAGAATACGAGCGGCCACTCGATAGGTGGTAAGAGCCCCGGCTAAAGCCACTCTGTAGATATCTTTCAGGATTTGCCTTTTTCGCTTTTCTACACCAAGAAGAGATCTTGTGAGAAAAAGTTTTCTTCCACACTTTTTGCATTGAATTTGGAGCTGAGGAAGAGTGATCTTTCCAAAGGGCATCAGAACAAAAACAGTGTTTTTTCCATGCTTTGTTTTCCATATGAAGTGATGTTTTTCTCCGCATGTACAGGTGATACGACCTTCTTTTATTTCTTTTTCTGCCACTTCTACAGAAATCTGATGAACAAATGACTCAAACACTCCTTTGATGGCCTGGAGAAAAACCACCACTAACGTCTCAAGTTTTGTGTCAGGGTAGTCGATAGTCAAAGTGAAGGTGAATTCTTTACGCATGGGTTCCTCCTTGTGTCCTATTATCGGCCAGGGAGGAACTTTTTTTTGCTTTTCCTCATCTTCCCACTGCAGGTCTCCTGAAAAAAACGTTACCAATATTTTGAAAGCCTTGCACGGGTGCTTTCTTGACCTTTCTGGGTCAGGGGCTATGCCCCTGAAACCCCGCTTTTTCTGTTTACAAAGGCTTATTTGTCTTTTTTTATCTAAAAAAATAGGCTTGTTTATTATGGAAAGGAATATTTTCTACTATTTTCTGTTTTTTTATTACTTTCTTGAGACCTTTGCACATTCGTGCAAAGGTCTCATTTTGAAAGCCTTGTATTTCTCACAGTTATGAATAACCGTAATAGCTTTCCCAGAGGCTCAACCTTTCTCAGAAATTTCCGATACGCACAATAAGAGCAAAAGGCTTGAGGAGAAGAGAAGTATGAAAAGGAAGTGGATAATAGGATTTTTTCTTGCGATAACTATAGGATGGGGACAACAATTTCCCAAATATCTCTACGGTGTGGCATCCTGGTATGGCGATGAATTCGCTGGAAAGAAAACCGCCAGTGGAAGCACGTATGATCCCAACCTTTATACAGCTGCTCATCGCACCCTTCCTTTTGGCACCTTAGTTGAGGTAGAAAACCTCGAAAACGGGAAAAAGGTCCAGCTCACTATCAATGACCGGGGTCCTTTTGTGGATAATCGTATTTTGGACGTATCTCGAAAAGCCGCAGAAGATCTCGGCTTTCTCCAGAAAGGAACCGCCTATGTGAAAGTCACTATCATTCGCTTAGGAGAGGAGAGTATCTCTTCTCCCCCTCTCTCTCCTACCAATACCAATACCTCCTTTCCTCAAGCCAATCAACCTGTTGTCGTGACAAACTATGTGACCAATAGCGTCGTTGTGACCAATTACACGACGACACCGGCCCCCCAGGCTATTGTGGTGCCCTATGAAGAAAAACCCGTCACCCAACCAAAGCCCAATCCTTCTTTCATCCTTGACGAACCAGAGGAGATTTTTGTCCCAGCCCTTGGACAAAAGACCAACTCCTCTATAGCAAAAGAAGAAACCAAACCGGTTAACGTTTCCAACTCCGAACCTCAGATTATTTTCAGCGACATTCTTCTCCCGGAAGAAAGGGTTATCCCCCTTGAAACCCGTCCCGTCACCCCTTCTTCAACGAACACCTCCAAAACACCGCTAAAAGAGGAACTCCGTGTCTCTCCCCAGGACACCCTTCAACCAGGAGAGAAGTATGTCATTCAGGTAGGGGCTTTTACAAGACAGGACAATGCGCTTCGCCTTTATCAGAATCTGCGTTCTATGGGTCTTCCAGCCTTTACCTCGGAAGCAGTGGTCAACAATACCCGTTATATTCGCGTCCGGGTGGGATATTACACCACAAAGGATGAGGCACAAAAGGTTCTCAACAAACTCTATAGCCAGAACCTGAGCCCTGTTCTTTTGAAAGTCAAACCTTAGGAGAAAACCCATGTCTTTTTTTCTTGAACTTTTGAGTAATAAAACCCTCATTGCCGCCTTGGGAGCCCAGGCCTCCTCTCAGGGGTTCAAGGTAATTCGATCCTGGTACAAAGAAGGACGTATTCGATTTGATAGAATAGCGGTATATGGAGACTTCCCATCGGCTCATACGGCTTTTATTGTGGCAGGAACCCTTACTTCCGGGATGACAGGGGGATGGTCCTCTCCGGCTTTTGCGATAGGAGTCATTTTCTCAGCGATTGTTATCTCCGATGCCCTTGTCCAGCGCCGGGCTATAGAAGAAACCCAGAAAAAGCTTGAATCTTTAGCTGGAAAAAAACTCTTTGATCCCCCTTTTCGGGGACACACGTTAGGAGAGATTCTCTCAGGGGCTTTGGTGGGTATTCTCTGGAGCCTTTTAATTGGTCTTTTTTGGCCCTTCTAAAGTCTCTCCGGAAAGATAAAATAATATCCTTTCTGAGGCCTTTCAACAATCAAGAGCAGGACACCACCCTCATTGACCACCTCTATGAGAGTACCGTTTCCATCCATTGCATGAATTTTGTCAACAGCTTTGTAGCGGTAGATTTCTTGAATGTCGTCCGAGAAGAGAAAAAGCGTTGGAATCTTTGCAAAACTCTGCTGAACAATGAGGCCATCTAAGGTAAAGGCTATAAACTCTTTCTCCGGATTTTCTCCTGAAAAACCCTTGACAAGCTTTTTTTGTCTCACATCATACAGATGGCCACCGGTGGAGTCCACATAGACATTGAGACTCTGCTCAGTGTTCCATTCTAAACTACGAAGGTCTGTGAGAGACCAGTTTGTTTCGTTTATGTCTCTTTTATACACCTTCTTCTCTACAAGAAGGTAAATGGTTGTATTCTCCAGTCGATATGAGGTAAACCTCTGAATACCCGCAGGAAGAGAGAGTTTACTCGCTTCACTACTCCCCTTGGTCTGAAGCCAGGAGGTTACCTCAGAGAGATAGAGATCATTCCCTGAGCGAAAAAGGATCTGCGTATTGCCCACCCATCGTGCCTGGGAGATATTGGTGACCCACCCTACCCACTGAAGGGTATTGAGATCCCAGAGATAGGTATATGACCTTCGACTCCCTATGAGGCGTATGAGAGCATAACGGCTATCCGGAGAAACCACAAAATCATCAAAGAACAATTGTTTGTTGTCAAAGATACCGATTTTTGCCTGTTTCTTTGTTTTGGTATCATAGAGCCAGACTTCTCGCATGGTGAGAGGCTTTTCTCCCTCTCCATCAGTATAGGTTTTCTCCACAAGGAGCCATCTATCCCGATAAAAACCATAAATAGCAGAAAAATGATCCACCGGTTCTTTTTTTATCACCTTTCTAGTATCAAGGTTATACCACCACAGGGAGTTTTTGTATATCCAGAGAGCTACAGGAGTAGGATCAAGCATGATCTTAGGAGAGAGAAGAAGTGGTTGATCCTGGGTGATTTTCCACTCTTTTGGAACAGCAAGAACAGGGGTTTTTGTCCATCCCTTGAGACCATAGCCCTCTATCTGTATCCAGGAATCATTACTTGTTTTCAACTGTACTATACTCCCTGCAGGCAAAAAAGCCGTTGGTGTAGTCTCTTCAGGCTTTTCAAAGAGAAAGGCTGTATCCACCAACGAAACATCCTGTCCCCAGGTAACTGAACTCAAAAGAATGATTAGCAAGCTAAAGAGAAGCGTCTTCTTCATATCCACATCCTTCTTTCAAACACACAAAACGGGTTTTTTTGTTCTCTGTTTTCACAAAGAGAAGGGATCCACAGGTAGGGCAACTTGGGTGCTGGTTCTCTTTTGTGGCGGGTTTGAGAAAAGTAGAAAAATCACACTCTGGATAACGATTGCAGGCATAAAAAACCCTTTTACCCCGGGATTTCTTCTCCACAACAAGCCCACTCTCACATTTAGGACATTTTCCTAACGGAAGAGGTTTGGCATTTCGGCACTCCGGCCAACCGGTACAGGCAAGAAAATACCCATATCGTCCCAATTTTTTTACCATTGGTTTCCCACAGAGTTCACAAACATAGGGAGTTGGTTCATCAAGCGTTCCCTTGATGCTGTCAATATGGGTATAGGCTGTTTGCAGAACTTCAGAAAAGGGGATATAAAAATCCTTCACTACCTCTTTCCACGGTTTTTGCCCCACCTCTACATCATCCAGTTCTGATTCCATGGTGGCGGTGAAGGAAATATCAACCAGTTGAGGAAAATGATTCACTAAAAGTTCATTGACCTTTTCCCCAAGAAGGGTGGGAACAAGACTCTTGCCCTCTTTTTTGATATAATGACGTTCAAAGAGGGTTCTGATTGTTGGAGCATAGGTTGAGGGACGTCCAATACCTTTCTCTTCCATTTCCTTGACCAATGAGGCTTCCGTATAACGAGCCGGAGGCGTGGTAAATTTCTGTTCTGGTTCAACCGAAACAAGCTCCACCTTTTCCCCTACACTGAGTTCTGGAAGGGTTCGTGGTTTCTCTTCTTTTTCTGTTTTTCCTATGTCGTAAACCTTTTGATAACCATCAAAGATTTGTTTCGAAGAACTAGCCACAAGAGTAAGACCATCAGCCTCTATTTCCACAGAGATCTGCTCATATTGACTGGCTGTCATCTGGGAGGCTACAAAACGCTTCCAGATGAGAGAGTATATTTTGTACTGTTCAGGGGTGAGATATTGGGCTATGCTCTCGGGGGTATATTCCACATTGATCGGACGAATAGCCTCGTGCGCATCCTGAGCACTCTGTTTGTTAGAAAAGACTCGGGCTGTTTCGGGAAGATACTCCTTGCCAAAGTTCTTTTCAATATACGAGCGTGCTTGACCTATCCCTACAGGAGAGATACGTGTCGAGTCAGTTCGCATATAGGTGATAAGACCGGTACGGGTTGTACCAATATCAATACCTTCATAAAGCTGTTGGGCTATCTGCATGGTCTTGGCTGTAGAATAGCCATAGACAGTATTTGCCACCTGCTGCAACGTACTGGTGATAAAAGGGGGTTGGGATTGTCGGCTACTCACGCGCTTTTTGATGTCTTTTACCATATAGGTCGCTTTTTCAAGCCTTTCGACAATCTTTTTTGCCTCTTTTTCGTTTGGTATCTCTGTCTTCTTCCCATCGATACGGGAAAGAATAGCCTCAAACTTCTTTTTTTGCTTGTGAAGATGAACCGTTATCTCCCAGTATTCCTGGGGAACAAAACGTCGTATTTCTTCTTCTCTCTCACAAATAAGCCGGAGAGCCACGGATTGCACACGACCGGCAGAAAGACCTGATTTCACTTTTTTCCACAAAAGGGGAGAAAGCTGATATCCAAAGATACGGTCAATTACCCGTCGTCCCTGCTGGGCCTGGACAAGCTTCTCATTGATATCCTCAGGTGATTTGATTTTCTCCTCTATCTCATTCTTGGTAATCTCATTAAATTTTACCCGCTGTATTGGAATAGAAAGGTTATACTTTTGAAGAACATTTTTGGTGAGATCGTTTTTGATATGCCAGGCAATGGCTTCTCCCTCCCTGTCAGGATCAGAAGCCAAATAAATCGCTTCCGCATTTTTGGCAGCCTGGCGAAGTTCTTTTATTACTTTGGATTTATCTCTCATCACAATATACTCAGGCTCAAAGGTCTCCAGATCCACTCCCATACGAGACTTTGGAAGATCAATGACATGCCCCACAGAAGAAAGCACTTCATAGTCTTTGCCTAAATACTTCTTGATGGTACTGGCTTTGGATGGCGATTCTACCACCACGAGTTTTTTTCGAGAAGAGGATCGTGGGGAAGCTTTTTTGCCTTTTGTTGCCATGGGAAAGCTCCTTGTCAATTTCCAGAAACACAGAATCAAAAAATAGTATACAATAAAAGGAAGAAAAAGTCAAAAGGAGAAGGTTTTTTCAGTTTTTTTCTGATTCTGTCGATATATAAAATAACTCTTTTCTAAAAAGGTGGTTTTTATGACTCGCTTTTTGGTTGTGGTGGGGGTTTTTCTCATAACCTGTGGCTGGGGGCAGACTCTTCTATGGCAGACCAATCTCAACAGCCTCATTGTGGCTACACCTACGGCTTATAACGGAAATATTTATGTGGCTACCTACCGAAAGGAGGTTTTGGCTTTTTCTCCTGAGGGAAATTTTCTCTTTCGTGTCGTCGGGAATGCCCCTTTTACCTCTTCACCCCTTGTTCTCTCGAATTATCTGTATATTACAAGCTTAGATGGAGTTCTCTATGCTATTGATGCAGAAAATGGCACCATCCTCTGGAAAGTCGCTCTCCCTGAAAGTTTTTCAAGTCCTCTCGCAAGCCAGGATAATCTCCTCTATACAGGAAGTGTGAGTAACACCCTCTATGCTATTACCGCCAATACTGGGATCATGCAGTGGTATGCCTTCCTCAAAGGAAGTGTGTATGGTCGTCCCTATGTAGATGAGGAGAGTGTTTATGTAGGCGATTTTGGTGGATTTGTGAGCCGTTTTGATAGAAAAGGTCAACTGGTATGGCAAACAAACCTCGGGGGAAAGTTCTTTGCCTCCCCTGTCAAATGGAATAATCTCATTTTCATAGGTTCGTCCACAGGAAACCTCTACGCTCTCACCACCACAGGAACTGTCGCCTGGCGAATCAGTAATACCAAACCTCTCTCGGCAAGTCCTGTGATATACAAAGATAGTATCATTGTTGGCGGCTATGATGGCTATCTCTCCCGCCTTGTAGCCTCCAATGGACAACTCCTCTGGCAAACAAAACTCTCCAATGTTATTGAAGCCTCTCCTGTGTTAGGAGGGGATAAAGTTTATGTGGCTGACTATTCAGGGAGGCTTTTCTGCGTTGATGCAGAAACGGGAAGTATTCTCTGGGAGTATTCCCTTGGGGGAAGTGTGCGTTCAAGTCCCATTTTAGTAAATGGAAAGATAGTGATTGCCACCGTAAGTGGAATATTATCCGTAATTCAGGTGGCGGAAGAAACCCTCACCGCAGGGCCATCTCTTAATCCATGGCTTACCGGAAAAGAAATCACCCCTGTGACCGCCGAAGTGGTTGCTGAAGAGACACCTCCCCTCACCAATGAAATCACCAACGAAGTTCCTCTGGTTGAAGTTCCCCAGGAAACGGAAGTGGTTTCTCTCCCGGATATCAGTACCAATGTGTTGGTGATGACCAATTTTGTTACCAATACCATCGTTCTCACCAATCGTATCACCATTACCAATGCGGTAGAGAGATGGCAACCTGTTTCGCAGGGAAAGTATGTGATTCAAGTCGGGGCATTTCGAAACAGGCAAAACAGCCAACGCCTCATTCAGCAGCTCAGAAAAGCAGGCTGGAATGCCTTTGAACAGAAGGTGAAAGTGAAAGGAAAAACCTATTACCGGGTTCGTGTGGGGTATTTTGCCACCATAGAAGAGGCCTATACAAGCCAGAGGCGCCTTGAAAGGTATCATCTCCCCACCATGATTATCAGAAATCGGCAATAAAACACAAGCCCCTTGCGTCTGCAAGGGGCTTTCTTTTAATAGTCTAAGAGCTTTTTCACATTCTTGGGATTGCGAAGTTTACGGATAGCTTTCGATTCAATCTGACGAACACGTTCACGGGTAACCCCAAGGGTATATCCTACCTCCTCAAGGGTGTGAGGACAACCATCCTCAAGCCCAAACCGGAGAATCAGAACCCTCTGTTCACGGTAAGGAAGCTGATTGATGATC
Source organism: Longinema margulisiae (assembly GCF_025266855.1). Classification (GTDB taxonomy): domain Bacteria; phylum Spirochaetota; class Brevinematia; order Brevinematales; family Thermospiraceae; genus Thermospira. The sequence continues at coordinate 2,256,467 of NZ_CP053071.1, read as the reverse complement.
TCAAAGAGTTGTTCCCTGAGAATATTGGACATGGTGGAATTAAGGGGACTGGTGGCTCGATTATCCTCAATGAAATCACCCAAGGAAGAATCCTCGTCCCGTCCCACCGGTGTTTCAAGAGAAACAGGATCGCTCGCCACTGCCTTGATCTTTCTCACCTTGTCCGGAGAACATCCCATTCTCTGAGCAATATCTTCAATGGAAGGGAAATATCCCAATTCCTGGGTGAGGTCCATCTCGATCTTTTTGATCTTGTTGATTTGCTCAATCATATGGATAGGAATACGAATAGTTCTCGATTGTTCAGAAATAGATCGGGTAATCGCCTGCCTGATCCACCAGGTGGCATAGGTAGAAAACTTGTATCCCTTGTTGTGATCAAATTTCTCCACGGCACGAAGAAGTCCCATATTCCCCTCTTGAATGAGATCAAAAAGGTGGACCCCTCTATTGATATACCGTTTGGCAATAGAAACTACCAGACGAAGATTGGCATTGACAAGCTCCTGTTTGTGCTCGTCCACTATTTGCTGGCCTATAGTCACTTCCTGTCCCCAGTGAAGAAGGTCTTCTAAGCTGGCGGTATACATTCGTTCATAGTTTTTGAATTTTTGCTGGATCCGTTCAATGGTGGCAATAACCGCCTGCAAACTTTCATTATCAGGGTGTTTTTCCTTGAGAGCAAGAATATCAGGAATCTTCATGTTGTTATTCTCTTCAATCAGTCTCAAGGTGTCTTGGGCCTCCAGGATCTCCCGGTAAAGCATCTGGAGTTTAGCGGCGGCGTTCTCTGTGAGCTTGGGATTGAGGTCAATATTCTGCACAAAGGCCAAAAAGGCATTGTTAAACTCATTGATTTGCTTTTTGATAGCCTTTCTCTCCTCAGGAGAAGCCGTAATCCATGCCTCCTTGAGGGGATCTACATGACGATGATAGTCCGCCAAGAACTCCCCTACTTTCTCCACAATCTTCATGCGTTCCTGCTTTTCCTTGCGATTCATGTTATAAATCTTGGGGAGATTGAAGAAATCATAGAGACGTCCTGTGTATTTTCCCTCACTCTTTGGATCCAGCAAACGGGAAGTGATTTCCTCTACTTCTGGGATAAACATCCCCGAATCATGCACAGCTGTCCGAATTTTGAGCTGGCCCTCTTCGATTTTTCTGGCTATCTCAATCTCCTGTTCAGAACTAAGAAGGGGAACACGGCCAATCTTTTTGAGGTAAACACGCAAGGGATTATCCGTCTGGTCCTCTTCTGATTCAATGATAAAACTCTCTAAATCCTCATCGTCAAAGAACTCTTCAAACTCTTCAAACATGTTTTCGGTGAGGGTAATATCATTCTCCTCTAAAATTCGGACAACATATTCCACCTTCTCCTGGGAAGAAGCAATATCATCAGGAAGCCTCTGGAGAAGTTCATCATACGTGAGAATGCCTTTCTCCTTGCCATACTTGATCAAAGGCATCAGGGTTTCCATATCGATACCTTCGAAATCCATCTATCTTTCCTCCTTGTTTTTCTCTTCTCTCAAAAAGACACCTGGGCATGAAGCTCTTCCAATGCCCTTTTGGCTTCAAAAATCCTCTGCTGCCAATCTATCTTTTCCTGTTGGAGTAACTTCACCGTCTCAAAATCCTCTTTGTTTCTCTCTGCCTGTTCAATCTTGAGTGTACACTCGTGATGTTTTCTCTGAAAGTAATGAACAAGAAAGGTATAGATCTGTTCCATAATCCCTTCGCCGGGTACTTCCTGTTGAAAAGAAAAAAGCTTTTCATACAGGGCATTGTCCTCTTTGATGATGTCATAAAAAGAGGTCTTTGAGGGTCTTTCTGTGATAAGAATATGATACCATGTTCGGTATCGTTCACTCGTAAACATCTCTTCTTCTACAAGGGCCTGTGCCATATCCAAAACCATAGGATCATTGGCGTTCACAAGCGTCGCTAAAAGCGTCCTTTCATGTTCCTCTGCCTGAGTCTGAGAGGCCATAGCCGCAAGTTGAGGAGCCTCTTCGTTTGTCTGATGCCTTTTGGTAGTCCGAAAAACAAACTGCTCAAAGTCCTTATGCAGGATAACATACGATACCTGCAAAAAAGAAGCTACTTTCTGGATAGCCTTGACCTGTTCATTGTGGAGTGGTATTTTTTGAATAAAACGGAACATCTCTTCTATCTGCTTGCTCTCAGGCTGATTTTTCATCTGATATTGCCTGATATACATCCACTTGAAACCCACAGGATCCATCGCATGCTCTTCTAAAAAGGCATGCATTCCTTCCTTGCCACGTTCAATGACCATTTCATCGGGATCCATTCCCTGAGGTAATATTACCACCCTGCTCTCCATTTTGGTTTCAACAATCAGATCAAGTGACCGTGAGGCTGCCTGTAAACCTGCATTATCCCCATCAAAAAGAAGCACTAATGTATCGACATACCTTTTCAATAACTCAAGTTGGGATAGGGTAAGAGCTGTCCCCAAAGGAGCCACGGCTGAGGTAATCCCCGCCTGATGAAGCCCTATCACATCCATATACCCTTCTACAATGAAGGCCCTTTTCTCCTTGGCTAACGTCTCTTTGGCCTGAAAAAATCCGTACAAAACGTCACTTTTTTTGAAGTAAAGGGTATCAGGGCTATTGATGTACTTGGCCCCTTCCTCACTCCCAAATAAACGTGCCCCAAAAGCAAGGGGAGAACCATCCCTATCATAAATAGGATACACAATACGCCCGGCAAACCTATCTTTGTGGTCATAAGTGGAGAGAAGTCCATACTTCACCATCTGGGCATACTCAAAACCGTGGGAACGCAAAAACTCCCCAAGTCCCTGGGGTCCAGGGCTATACCCTATTCGGAAGGCTTTTATAGTCTCTTCTGTGAGTCCCCGTGAAAAAAGATAGTCCACAACAGCCTTTCCCTTTTCGGACCAGAGCGTTTTCTGGTAGAACTCAATGGCCTTTTGATACATATCAGTATAGTTTCGCTTCTTCTCTTCTGCTCCCCTATCAGAAGAAAGGTAGGGCTTGATATCCTCATGGACCATCGTAGCCAAATATTCCATCGCTTCAAGGTAGGAGAGATTTTTGTATTCCCGCAAGAAGGTAATAGCATTTCCCTTGGCATGACAACCAAAACAATAGTATAACCCCTCTTCATTATTCACAGAAAAAGAAGGGGTCTTTTCCTTGTGGAAAGGGCACAAAGCCGTATATTGCCTCCCACGGCGAACAAGCTTGATACCCTCCCTCTCCATAACATCGACAAGGGAAACCTTGGAAAGAATTCTGTCTCGAATATGATCAGGAATCATCGTCGTTTTATCTGCCACCTTGTGTTTGAAACGTGAATTTTCCGTATAAAAAATATACGCATTTTTTCACCAAAAATCCTAATTTTTTTTTGTTTATTTTAGAGAGATATCTGCTGTCTTTTGCCGACAAAGTGAAGATGACGACATCTTCTTTCTCCACGACGATAGGAATACCAGAGCCGGCTATCCCCACAGAAGGTGCAAAAAGGTATGGTTTCGATTCTTTTTACCCCATCTTTGGCAAGATCTTCTTTTACCTTGGCTTCAAGGTCAAGATACCACCGATTATTTCGAAAGAGCGCATACTCAGAAGAAACTTCCTGAATAATCTCTTCCCCAACCTCATAGCAACAGGCTCTGATATGTGGCCCAATGAGAACACGAATATCTGATGGTTCGTACCCAGCCCCGGCAAGTTGAAGGATCATCTTCCTGTGGATCTCCTGATAGACTCCCTTCCTCCCTGCATGAACAACCCCAATCACCTCCTTCCCCCAATAGAAAATGGGAAGACAATCAGCAGTAAAAACACCTAACAAAATACTATCAAGCGTTGTCCAGAGACCATCTCCTTCAATCAGGGGATTTTGAAGAAAAAAAGGAAGCGTTTCTTCGGTAACTCGATGAATAGTAGCAGAATGGGTCTGATGAAGGGTCACTATGCTTGGAAACCCTAAGCTTTCTCCAAGGCTTTTTCGTGAGAGAGTGACGGCATTCCACTCCTCGGGTGTTTCTACCGTATGGTAGGCATACTCATGGGAGCTTCTCACCGTACTTCCCATGAGTGGAGAGTGGTGATAGAGAACAAGTGGATGTTTTGTCATATCTCAGGCTAACTTAAACGCAAGAACAGTAATATCATCCCACGGAGCCACCCCTTCGCTCCACTCTTCTACTTCCCGAAACAGGGCCTGTACGAAGGCTGAGGCACTCATATTCCCATAGCTCTCTACCACCCGCTTGAGATTCCCAAAACCAAATTCCATCCCATTTTGATTGTTTGCCTCAAGGACCCCATCAGTCACTAAGAAAACAAGATCATGGGGGGTCAATATCAACGACTGGGCTTCAAATTCCGTCTTTGGCTGTATGCCCAAGGGAATACCTCGACCGGAGAGAAGATGAATCTGATTGGTCTGTCCCCTATAGACATACTGCATATTGTGACCTGCATTGGCATAACGAAATTCACAGCTTTCAAGATCCAGAACCCCATAAAACACCGTCACAAACATACCAACCCGTGAATCATCATAGAGAATGTGATTTGCCATACTGAGCACTTCACTCGGTTCTCGCAGCTGATACGCATAAGCCTTGAGAACACTTCGAGAAACAGCCATAAAAAGAGAAGCAGGGAGTCCCTTTCCAGAAACGTCTCCAATAACAAAACCTATATGCTTCTCATCAAGTTCAAATACATCATAGAAATCTCCCCCCACCACCTCTGCAGGTGTCATACGTGCCGCCAAGGAAAGCTTGGAGAACCTTGTGAAATCCTTGATCAGAAGGGCATTCTGAAGCATGCGCAAAATATCAATCTCTCGTCTGAGTTTTTCATGCTCAATGCGTTCCTGGTATATCTTGAGCGTGTCATGGGTGTATCCCACCTGGGAAGCAATAGTCTGGAGAAGCTTCACCTTGTCGAGAGAATAGACCACTCCCTCCCTTGGTTCACTCACACTCAATACGCCCACAGGAATATTTTTGCTTCGAATTGGCACAGCCATGAAGGCTCCTTTCTGGTACCTGAGTCGCTTGTTCTTGAGACCCTGTTGTTCAATATTGTTGGTAAAGAAGGCCCTGTTCTTTTTCATCACCATCGCAGAAATACGATCCGATTCAAGAGGAATCTGGACCTTCTCTGTGAGGTTTTCATCTATTCCCGTACCGGCGACAAGCACGAGACTGTTTTTCTTCTCATCCAAAAACATGATAGAGACTCTTTCCGATTCAAAGACATCTCGAATGAGTGAAGCAATCTGAAAGAAGACATCCTTGGGATTAAACGATGAAGTGGTGAGATTACTGATTCGGTAGAGATACTCCATTTCTTTGGCTCGATCTTTGATCTCCTGATAGAGAAAGGCATTCCATATAGCGATAGCCGCCTGATTGGCAAAACTCTGGAGAAGAAGCACATCCTCTTCATCAAACCCCCCATCCTTGGCATTCACTACCTCTAAGACTCCAATCGCAATATCATTTCGGAGAAGGGGGACAGCAATAAGGTTTCGCGTTTGCATTTGGGTCATTCTGTCCACACCACTATAGAAGTCTTTTTCCTGACTGGTATCATTGACAATACGGTAGTGCTTACTTTGAGCCACTTGTCCTGCGATCCCCTTGCCCTTTGGTACCACCAGGGAGAGAAGCTTGTCAGAACTTATACCAAACGCCACTTCAAAGTGGAGATTTCCCGTTTCTTGATCCACCAGCAAGATAGAGGCTCCCTCTGCATTCAACAGTCGAGCCGCATAAAGCGCAATATCCTGAAGAATATCCTTTGGTTTGGCAAGAGAGTTAATTTTCTGGCTGATGTCAAGGATCGCTTCGAGGTCCTGAAGACCAAGGGCCATAGGTTTCTCCTTAATACGCCGCTGAATAAATCTCTACCAGTTCATTCTTACTGGCAGGACGGGGAATATAGGTCAAAAATTCATACTGACCGGCTACACGGGCGGCTGCCTCAAGCCTGTCCTGTTCTATCCCATACTCCGAAAGGCGCTGGGGAATATGCAGATCAAGCATGATACGCCGCATGGCTTCCACTGCCATAATAGCCGCTTCAATCACGGAAATATCCGTCACCTTCTCACCTAAAGCCGCCGCAATTTGAATAAATTTGTTCGCAGCCGCGGTGAGGTTAAATTCCATCACATGAGGAAGAATAACCGCCGCGCCAATGGACTGAGAAACTCCTGTCTGAGACTCAAGTCCCATAGAGGTAGCCGCACAGGTACCAAGCGCAGAGCCGTAGATAGCCAATGAAGCGAGGAGACTTCCCATACTGAGGTTTCCCTTGATCTTGGTATTGGCTGTTTCTACAGCGAGTCGTTTGAGGTTGACACTGAGATACTCAATGGCCCGAAGGCTAAAAGCATCAGAAATAGGATTTGCCTTTTTACAAATATAGGCATCAAATGAATAAGCAATAGCCTCAAGACTTGAGTAGATAATATCATTGAGGGGAACCTCTTCGCTAAGAGAGGGGTCAATGATCACACTATGGGCTACGGACTCCTTATCAATATAAGGTTTTTTTATCTTGTCCGTATCGTCTGTGATATACGTCTGAGGAAGAAGTCCCCAGCATATGGTCTGAAGGGTGGGAATCTCAATATAGCGAACCTTTTTCATGAGAAGTTTTCTATGACTTTTGACCTCTTCCTGCTGAAACTCATGAGTACTGAACTGAGCAATCACCTTGGCAATAGAAAGCACCGTCGAATCTCCAATGCCTATCACCACATCAGCCCGCGCGTGTTTGGTGATGTTCACTCCTTCAAAGAGATCCTGGGTGTTGTAACGCTTCATTTCATACATAATCACCCCATAGGCATATCCCTCAATCATTCGCTTCACCTTCTGGGCAACAGCCGAATTATGGGGTTTTTTGTCTGTGACAATGACTACTTTTTCTGAATTTGGCGTGGCAAGTTCCGGAAGACGGATAAGAGAATCCATCCCATACACAATGAGTGTAGGAACCTGAAACTCAAGAAAAGCCATGGCTCTCTCCTTTTGTATCCTTTTCTTATTTTCGGCTTTTTTGGCCAAAAACTATGCTTTTTTCGCCGTTTCTCATAAAAATCCTCTCTGAAGGAGTCCTATCCAGACGGTTAAGGTGACCGTACTCATCAGAATAGAGAGAAACACAATCTCACTGGCAACTTCTGAACGCCCTCCATAATGTGTGGTGAGAATGGCCGTATAGACCGCTGATGGCATGGCTATTTGGAGAAGCCCTGCCTTGAAATACATCCCATCCACCTTCAAAAGCCAGAAAAGCGGAATGGCTACAAGAGGAACTACAACCAATTTTACAAAACTGATAAGAGAGGCAAAAAGGCTCTGCTTTCCAAAACGAACAGAAGCAAGTTGAAGCCCTACCTGAATAAGGTTAAGAGGAATAGCACTGAGCCCTATCATTTGAATAGGCTTAAAAACAGGATCAGGAAGTCTTACTCTCAAAAACACCAGAAGTAAAGCCACTAAAATAGCATAAAAAACAGGAACTTGACTCGCGGCTTTGAGCGCATCCTTCCAGTGAAACTTTTCTCTAGCGGCAACAAAAACCCCAAACGTATGGGTAAAAAACGAATAAATCACAAGAAGAAGTGAAGCCACAGCAAGCCCTTCTCCTCCAAACGCCGCTTCGGTAATAGGAAGACCAAAATTCCCTGTATTGGCTAAGGTAGTCGTCAGAACAACTACTCTTGTGATACCCTCTTCCCACTTGAAAAAACGAGCTATGAACCATATAAGGACAAAGGATAGTGCGACCAGAAGAGATACCACCACCAGAAGTCGAAGAAAATAGAGATTGATCACTTCAGGATGGGAGTAGATAGCCTGAAAGATCAGGGCAGGAGTTAAAAGATACAAAGACAACGTGGAGAGGGTTTGGTGATGCCAGTGAAAAATTTTGCCCAAAATATACCCGATCCCAAAGATCAACAAAACAGGAAAGACAATAGTGTAAAATATCTCTATCCACACCATACTATCTCCGTGAGTACAGAAGTGGATTGGGTTCTCTGCTGACCTCAGCCCCAATCCGAATCCCCGGGGCAAAACGACCTGTTTCTCTGGCCTTCAATAGCCTCTCCGTCATAATCTCTGTGAGTTGTTCCGGTGAAATAGGATTGATATAGATTTTTGTGTTACCCTCAAAACCCGCAGGCACATTGAAGCGAAGCTTTACAAGGATTCGCCAGGGAAGCACATACAACGAGTCAAAGGGGGTATAATACCATTCTTCATTGCAGGTAATCTCCGACGTCAACGCTACATGAACAGCATGCACAAGATCACTCATGCCACGGATCTCCTGGGGGGTCTGATGAAGGGGAGTTCCTTCTCGACTCTTGGAATACACAGCAATGGTAGGATACCTATGGCCTATCTCCACATACCCAATAGCAAATTCATTTTCTAAGAGCAAAAATGAATTATAAATAGCAAAATTGACCCCAAACTCATTGTAGATATTGGGATTTTTCATTACCTCTCGAATCTCTCGTTCTAACTGAACACCCCACTCATCAAGTCCCACTAACTGCCTGTGAAGATGATCAAAAGAAGCCCCCGCTGGCTTGAGCCAGTTCTGAAAGATAGAGATATAACGAACAAAAGGATTTTGTTCCTTGATAGATCGCATGGTATCAATCGTAAACATCATATATTGAAAGTGTTCTTCCGGAGTAAAATCGCCCGCCGAAAAAAGATCAGTGGCGTATTTTGCCCCGGGTTTATAATGCCTGAGCCCTAAAATAAGTTCATGGCACCCACCAAAAAAGGCATCAATTCTCTCTAACTTTTCTTCAAAGGTCTTGTCCTCTAACCTGATGCCCAATTTTTCATACTTGAGGGCAAGCACATTCATCACGTGCCTCATGCCTTCCGGATCACTCAGGTAAGCATCC